>NZ_RIBZ01000004.1:0-22998 GCF_003721215.1 Streptomyces botrytidirepellens | reverse complement strand
CGGGTCCCCGCACCCCGACGCCCGGAAGCCGGGGCGGGCCCCTGCGGGTTCCCTGCCCCCGGGCGAGGGCGGGTGGCCCGCCGGGCCCGGGTCGGGCTGCTTGGCTCCGTACCGGGCCGGGGGCGGGAGGCCCCGCCCTCGGTTCCCGTGGGCTCGCAGGTTCCCAGGGCCCCGGTCGGCGCCCGCCGGGCTCCGGCTCAGGTTGCCGGGCGGGACCCGGGGCCGGGCTGCCCGGCCGTCGGCCGGGGCTTCCGTCTCCGGCCCCGGGGCGGGTCCCGAGCCCCGCACCGGGTGAGGGCGGGTGGCCCGCCCTCAGCTCCCATGGGAACCCATGCGGGCTCCCCAACCCTGGCCCTGGGCCGAGGTGGGGGCCCGGGTCGGGCTGCCCGGCTCCGGTCCGGGCTTCCGTCTCCACCCCGGGGTGAGGTCCCGGGCCCCGCCCCCGGCGTACCCCCGCTGGGGCTCCGGCCCGGGAGCCGGACGGGCCGGGCTCCCCACACCCCGGCCCTTGGCCGAGGTGTGGGCCCGGCTTCGGGTTGACCAGCCTCGGCCCGGGTTTCCGTCCCGGCCCCAGGGCNGACCAGCCTCGGCCCGGGTTTCCGTCCCGGCCCCAGGGCGGGGCGCCCGGATCGGCGCCGGGCGGGCGCCGTCCCATCGCGGCGGGGCCCCGGGGCGTAGACCCGGGAAGGGCGGGTGGGTGGGTCAGAAGAACGTGCGGATGTAGTCCGTGACCGTCCCGTCCGCCTCCGCCAGGGGGATCATCTGCCACTTGTCGAAGCTGGTGCAGGGGTGGGAGAGGCCGAGGGCGACCCAGTCGCCGACCTCCAGTTGGGCGCCCTCCGCGACCGTGACCCAGGCGTGCTGGTCGGAGAGGCCGGTGATGACGAGGCCGTGGGCGGGGCGGAGGGAGCCGTCGTGGGCGGAGCGGACGAGTTGGGGTTCGGGCAGGTGGAGGTCGTACGCGGCGTCCCGCTTGCCCGCGTTGAGGAAGGCCTGGCCGGGTTCTGGGCTGGAGACGACCTGGGCCCAGAGCCGGAAGGCGGGCTGGAGGTCGCCCTCCTCGGGGATGCGGTTGAAGGGGGTGATGTGCTGGTAGTGGCCGTCGTCGTGGGAGACGTACGCGCCCGAGCGCAGCAGTTTCAGCACGGGCCGGGAGAGCGCGGGCAGCTCGGTGAAGACGTCGGCGACCGCGTCGAACCAGGCGCTGCCGCCCGCGCTGACGACGATCTCCTCCACGCCCTCGAAGCGGCCCGCCGCGTCGAAGTCGGCGGCGAGGGCGGTGAGGCGGCGCAGCCAGGCCCGTACCCGCTCGCCGTCCGCCTTCGGCACCTCGCCCTCGTAGCCCGCGACGCCGACCAGCCGCAGCGTCGCGGCGGCGGACACCGCGTCGGCGACCGTGGCGCACTCGGCCTCGGTGCGGACCCCGGTGCGGGCGCCGTCGCCCGCGCCCAGCTCGACCACGACGTCGACGGGCCGCCGGGCCCCGGCCCGGCGGAGGGCCGCCTCCATGAGTTCGACGCCGCGTACGGAGTCCACGTAACAGACGAAGCGGAAGTCGGGGTCGGCGTCGAGTTCGGCGGCGAGCCACGTCAGGGCGGCGGCGTCGACGACCTCGTTGGCGAGGAAGATCCGCTGGATGCCGAAGGCCCGGTAGATCCGTACGTGGGAGGGGACGGCGGCGGTGATGCCCCAGGCGCCGTGGGCGAGCTGGCGCTCGAAGAGCTGCGGGGCCATGGAGGTCTTGCCGTGCGGGGCGAAGGCCAGACCGTGGGCGGCGGAGTAGCGCTCCATGGCGAGGAGGTTGTGTTCCAGGGCCTCGGCCGACAGGGCGAGTACGGGGGTGGTGAAGCCACCGGTGAACAGGTTGCGGCGCTCGGCGGCCAGCTCGGCGAGCGTACGGCCCTCGGCGTCCGGCGGCAGCCCCTTGAAACGGTGGTCGGCGCGTTCCTGCGCGAGCCCGGCGACGGCGGGGTGCATGGCGGCGTGCTCGCGGTGGTCGGTGGCCATGGAGGCGCCTCCCGTACATTTCTGGTTGCATTCTATGCAACGTTCATTGCGTATAACGCTTAGCGCTGTTTAACATCCGGCCAAGCACCGGGTCAACGGTGTGTGCCGTAACCCCCCCAGCGCAAGGAGCGAGTCCGATCGTGCCTCCAGCCCCGAGTGTCGACGTCGTGTGCCTCGGCGAGTCGATGGTGACCTTCGTGCCGTCCCGGCCGGGACGGCTCGCGGAGGTGCCCGCGTTCGCGCGGGGGATCGGCGGGGCCGAGTCCAACGTGGCATGCGGTCTTGCGGGCGCCGGGCACGGCGCGCGCTGGGTCAGCCGGGTCGGCACGGACGGATTCGGCGACCATCTGCTGACGGAGATCGCGGCGGCCGGGGTGGACGTCAGCGGCGTCCAGCGCGATCCGCGCCGCCCCACCGGCATCTACTTCCGTACGGCGGGCGAGCGGGCCGTGGAGTCCGAGCCGTCCACAGAAGACGGCGGCGCGGAGCCGCTCGCCGAGGTCGTCTACTACCGCGCCGGATCCGCCGCCGCGGCCATGTCCCCGGCGCTCATGCCGCGCGAGCAGACCTGGTCCGGCCGGATCCTCCACCTCACCGGCATCACCGCGGCCCTCTCCGCCGACTGCCTCGCCCTGATGCGCGAGCTGACGACCCGCGCCCCCGGCCGCCCGCTGGTCTCCTTCGACCTCAACTACCGCGTCTCGCTGTGGGAGGACCCCGAGCGGTCCCCGGACGAGGGGCCGTCCGTGCTGCTCGACCTCGCCCGCGGCTGCGACCTGGTCTTCGTCGGCGAGGACGAGGCGGAGGCCGCCTGGGGCATACGCGGCGGCGCGGCCGCGATCCGCGAGGCGCTGCCCGAGCCGGACGTGCTGGTGGTCAAGCAGGGCTCCGCCGGGGCCACCGCGTACGCCCGCGGGGCGGACGGGGCCGACACCGTCACCTTCGCGCCCGCCCTGCGCGTGGACGTCGTGGCCCCGGTCGGCGCGGGCGACGCCTTCGCCGCGGGCTTCCTGTCCGGCACCCTGCGCGGGCTGCCGATCGCGCAGCGGCTGCGCCACGGCCATCTGATGGCGGCGGCCGTCCTCACCGTCCCCGGCGACCTCTGCACCCCGCCGTCCCGTGCGTACGCCGACCGGCTGGTGACGCTGGACGACGCCGAGTGGGGGACACTGCGATTCGGCCCCGGCTGGGCAAACCCGGCGCAATCGGGGCCCGATACCGCGGTGGTGGAGGTAACCGACCCATGAGCCAGACCGTCGACCGAGCACTGAGCATCCTGCCCCTGCTGGCGGAGGGACCCGCCAACCTGGAGCAGGTCGCCTCGCGGCTCGGCGTGCACAAGTCGACCGCGCTGCGGCTGCTGCGCACGCTGCACGAGCACGGCATGGTCTACCGCCAGCGGGACCAGCGCTACCGGCTCGGCGCCCGCCTCTTCGCGCTGGCGCAGGAGGCGGTGGAGAACCTCGACGTACGGGAGATCGCCCACCCCCATCTGGTCGCGCTCAACGAGCGGTGCGGACACACCGTGCACCTCGCGGTGTACGAGGAGAACGAGGTCCTCTACATCGACAAGGTGGAGAGCCGCTACCCCGTGCGGATGTACTCGCGGATCGGCAAGCCCGTCGCGATCACGGTCGCCGCCGTCGCCAAGCTGCTGCTGGCCGACCTGCCGGAGGCCGAGCGGCGGGCCCTGGCCGAACGGCTCCCGTACCCGGCGTACACGGCCCGCTCCACCCCCAACGCCACCGCGTTCCTGAAGGAGCTGGAAACCGTACGGGAACAGGGCTGGGCCACCGACCTCGGCGGCCACGAGGAGTCGATCAACTGCGTCGGCGCCCCCATCCGGGGAGCGGACGGCCGGGTCGTCGCCGCGTGCTCGGTGTCGGCGCCGAACGTCGTCGTCACCGCGGACGAACTGCTCACCCTGCTCCCGGCGGTGCGCCGCACCGCGGAGGACATCAGCCGGGAGTACTCGGGCGGCGCCCCGGCCTGGCCGTCCGACGGACTGTCCGACGGACGAGGAACAGCCGAGGCACCGCCCGAAGTTACCCCCGAAGCAACACCCCCAGTAACACCCGAGAAGAGAGCCGAGGATTCCTCCTCATGACCGAGAAGCTCCAGAAGACCGCGATCACCCCGGCCACCCACACCACGCCGCCGGCCAAGTTCTCGCACGGCGTCAAGAAGGGGAACATCCTCCAGGTCGCCGGTCAGGTCGGCTTCGGCCCCGCGGTCCCCGGTCAGGCCCCCGCCCCGGTCGGGCCGACCCTGCGCGAGCAGACCCTCCAGACGCTGCGCAACGTGCAGTCCGTGCTGGAGGAGGGCGGGGCGAGCTGGGAGGACGTGGTGATGATCCGCGTCTACCTCACCGACACCGGCCACTTCGCCGAGTTCAACGAGATCTACAACGAGTTCTTCGCGGACCTGAAGGAGGCCCCGGCGGCCCGTACGACGATCTACGTCGGACTCCCTGCCGGGCTGCTCGTCGAGATCGACGCCCTCGCCGTCCTCGGCTGAGCACCCCCTTTTTTTCGGGTGGTTCGCCTCCGGGGCGCAAAAACCGGTGTCGACGGTCGACACCGTCGCGCCCCTTCGGATCACCCCCTGAACGCCCGCGGCGGGCGGGGTATCCAACCCCCGCCCGCCCCGGGACCCCCCACACCCACCGTCGACGTCGCCGGGACCAGACCCCTGATCACCCGCACCCCGATCACATCCCCCGCGCGCGGCCCCCCGCCGTGCGGCGATACGCCCTACCCATTTTCCGGAGTCCTCCATGCTTCTCGCGGCCGCTCCCGCTGCCGAGACCCCACCCCACACCGGTGGCCTGCTCGCGATCATCCCCGGCACCGCCGGTCTGCTGACCGTCGCCGTCCTGGGCATCGCCCTTCTGCTCTACCTGATCATCAAGGTCCGGCTCCAGCCCTTCATCGCGCTGCTCGCCGTCTCCATAGCCGTCGGCCTGGCCGCCGGGCTCTCGGTCACCGAACTCTTCGGCACGGTCCAGAAGTCCGACGCCGTCTCGCTCATCGAAACCGGCATGGGCGGCATCCTCGGCCACGTCGCCATCATCATGGGCCTGGGCACCATGCTCGGCGCGATCCTGGAGGTCTCCGGCGGCGCCGAGGCGCTCAGCTCTCGTCTGCTCGGCCTCTTCGGGGAGAAGCGCGCCCCGCTCGCCATGGGCCTCACCGGCCTCATCTTCGGCATACCCGTCTTCTTCGACGTCGGCATCTTCGTTCTCGCGCCGATCGTCTACGCGGCCACCAAGCGCAGCGGCAAGTCGATCGTGCTCTACGCGATGCCGCTGCTGGCCGGACTGTCCATGACCCACGCCTTCCTGCCGCCGCACCCCGGCCCGGTCGCCGCCGCCGGACTGCTCCATGTCGACCTGGGCTGGGTCATCCTGATGGGCATCCTCGTCGGCATCCCGTCCGTGCTCGCCGCGTGGGCGTACGCCGCCTGGATCGGCAACCGCCTCTTCGTCCCCGTACCGCAGGACATGCTCGAGGCGGCGGAGGAGGCCCGGGAGGCGGTCGAGGCCGAGCAGCGCGCCGCCGGCAGGCAGCCCGCGGAGCAGCCGGTGTCGGTGGGCACGGTCCTTGCCATCATCGGTACGCCGCTGATCCTCATCCTCTTCGCGACGTTCTCCTCCATCGCGTTGGACCCGAGCACCGGCCGCTCGGTCATCGAGTTCTTCGGCCACCCCTTCGTGGCGCTGACGATCGCCCTGCTGCTGGCGTACTACCTGCTGGGCATCCGGCGCGGGTGGTCCCGCAAGTCGCTGGAGACCGTCTCCACCACCTCCCTCAAGCCCGTCGGCAACCTCCTGCTGATCGTCGGCGCGGGCGGCGTCTTCGGTGCCGTCCTCAAGGGCAGCGGTGTCGCCCAGGCCCTCGCGGACGCCTTCGACAGCGCGGGCCTGCCGGTCATCCTGCTGTCCTGGCTGATCTCCGTGGTGCTGCGGGTCGCCCAGGGCTCGGCGACCGTCGCCATCGTCACCACCACGGGGATCGTCTCCCCGATGCTGGCCTCGGGCGACTACTCACAGGCCCATCTGGCGCTGGTCATCATGGCGATCTCGGCGGGCTCGATCTTCGCCTCGCACCTCAACGACGGCGGCTTCTGGATGGTTGCGAAGTACTTCGGGATCTCCGAGCGGGACACCCTGAAGTCGTGGACCGTACTGGAGTCCGTCCTGTCGGTGGCGGGCTTCGCGGTGGCGGGCCTGCTGAGCCTGGTGATCTAGCCCCTCTCACCGAGCGGGTGTGCCCCGGGGCCCGCAGCGGCCCCGGGGCTCCCGGTCGGTCGGCGTCAGCTGGTCGCGCAGTACTGCGCTTCCTTGCCGATCGACCGGTACATGCAGTCCGCGTTCTCCAGCAGTTGGAGCACCGCGTCCTTGTTACGGCTCGTCTCGCGCTCGATCACCTCGTCCGGCGGGTAGAAGCCGCCCGCCCCGCTCGACGTCGGGTACATCTCGAACGTGTACGCGAACACCTTCTGGTTGCCCCACAGCCAGTCGTCGATCGTCCCGTCGGTGATGTAGAGGTCGCTCGACTGCTCGGGGGTGTAGCCGTTGCTCGCCGCCAACTTCCGTCCGATCGCGGCGAACGCGTCGTGGTCGTCCTGGGTCATCCCGGTCGCGGTGTCGCTGTACGTCCAGCCGAACGGCCACAGCACCAGCTCGCTGTAGGTGTGGAAGTCGATGGCGGCCTTGAGCTGCTGCTTGCCGCCGACGACCCGGCTGCGCGCGAAGTCCGCGACGACCTTCACCTCGGGGGCCGACTCGGCCCTGGCGCCGCGGTAGGTCTCGGAGCCCGCGGATCCGGAGGAGCCGCCGCAGCAGCCCCACTTGTAGTCCCAGTTGCGGTTGAGGTCGGTGCCGACGGCGGAGGAGCCGGAGTTGGGCTGCCGGTTCTTGCGCCAGCTGCGGTAGCGGCCGGTGGCGATGTCGTACTCGCCGCCGTCCGGGTTGAGGTCCGGGACGATCCAGATCTCGCGGCCCTTGACGATGTCGGTGATGCGGGAGTCGGTGCCGTAGCCATCGGTCAGCTGGTGCAGCAGGTACAGCGCCATCTCCACGGTGAGGTGCTCACGCGCGTGCTGGTGGTGGGTGAACAGCACCTCGGGCTCGGCCTCGTCCGCGGCCACGTTGTCGCTGATCTTCAGCGCGACGATGTCCCGACCCTCGTACGACTTTCCGATGACGCGCTTGCTGAGAATGGCGGGGTACTTGGCTACGGCCGCGTCGATCTCGGCGCTCATCTCGGCGTAGTTGTGGTACTTCGAGTCCGCCGACGGGAAGTCGAACGGCACGGCGCCCCGGCCCTTGCCGCGGTCCGCCGGACCGGGCAGCTCGGTGAGCCGGTAGCCGAGCGCGCGCAACTTCCTGACCTGGGCGGAGTCGGCGGTGACGACGACGGAACGGGCGTCCGTCTCGTCGATGGAGACGCCGGTGGCGGCGACGGTGGCGCGCTCGGCGGCCGTGGCCGGGCCCGCGACCTCGTACTGGCGCACGTTCTCATCGTCGGCGCCCGGGTGGGACGCCGGGTCGGCCGCCGCATCGGCCGAGGTGGCACGCCCCGGGGCCGGATCGTCGGCCTGGGCCGCGATCGGGGCGGCGAGGGCGAGGGACAGCAGGGCGGCGAGGGCGGTGACCCGTCTGCCGCGGGTGCGAAGTCGCATAACTGCTCCTGGGGGGTGAAGGGCGAGCGACTGCTGCGCCAGTGTTCGGCCATGCGCATGACACGGTCAAGGGAGGGAAATGGTCGAAGCCGAAGGAACTTCTCATCGAGGGAAGGAACCCCCCTGTGAACAGACCTCTCGTCGGCGCGCTCTCGGCCCTCTTACTGGGCGGCGCGACCCTCGTGGGCGCCGGTGCAGCCCCGGCGGCCGCCGCCTCCTCCCACCCCCGGGCCGCGCAGGCGGTCGACTTCGCCGGAACGGTCGCGCTCAGCAACTGCTCCGGCTCGGTCGTACGGACCGCGAAGTCCGCCGACACCGACCCCGCGCTCGTCCTCTCCAACGGGCACTGCCTGGAGAGCGGCTTCCCGAGCGCGGGAGAGGTGATCGTCGGCCAGTCGTCGAGCCGCAGCTTCACCCTGCTGAACAGCTCCGGCGGGAGCGCGGGCACGGTGCGGGCGAGCAAGATCGCGTACGCGACCATGACCGACACCGACGTCTCGCTGTACCAGCTGACCTCGACGTACGCACAAATACAGCAGAGGTACGGCATCAAGGCCCTGCAACTGTCCGAGAGTCGCCCGGCCCAGGGCACCAGCATCAAGGTGGTCTCCGGCTACTGGAAGAAGATCTACTCCTGCAATATCGACGGATTCGCATACCGTCTTAAGGAGGGCGAGTGGACCTGGAAGGACTCGGTCCGCTACACCTCCGCCTGTAACACGATTGGCGGAACGTCCGGTTCACCCGTCGTCGACGCCACGACCGGCACGGTCCTGGCCGTGAACAACACGGGCAACGAGGACGGGGCGCGCTGCACCCTCAACAACCCGTGCGAGGTCGACGAGAGCGGGGCGGTGACGGTCCGCCAGGGCATCAACTACGCCCAGCAGACGTACGGGATCACCAAGTGCGTGACCACCGGAAACAAGATCGACCTCAGCCTGGCCGGATGCGCGCTGCCCAAGCCGTGACGTAGCGCGGGGGCTGGCCCCACCACGGTCCGGGGGCGGGCGCCAGTGCGCCCCCGGACCGCTCGCACAAAGCTGAAGGCCCTTGTCACGACACCCCGCGGACGGCGGCCGCCGCCCCGGCCGCCCAGGGCCGTGGCGAACTGGTGTCCGTCAAACGGCTGTACACGCTGGCCACCCCGCGCAAGGTCGCCGCCGAACGGCGCTCCAGCGGGTTCGACGCGGGCGCGGTCCGGTACGGCGTCGACGCGTACCGGCTGGAGTACCGGACCGTCGACCCGCACGGCCGCCCCACCACCGCGAGCGGACTGCTCGCCCTGCCGCGCGGGCACAAGGGCACGCTGCGCGCGGTGTCCTTCGCCCATGGCACCGGCAGCCACAAGAGGGACGCGCCGTCCATGCGCCGGCACGGCTTCCTGCCCTCGTCGTCGCTCACCTACGCGTCGGCCGGGTTCGCCGCCGTCGCGCCCGACTACCTCGGCATGGGCACCGGCCCCGGGCTCCATCCCTGGATGGACGTCCCGTCGGAGACCACGGCCTCGCTCGACATGCTGCGCGCCGCCCGCGCCGTCGTCCCCCTGGAGCGGAAGGTCGCGGTCACCGGCTTCTCGCAGGGCGCCTCGGCCGCGCTGGGGCTGGCCCGCTCGCTCCAGGCGGGCGAGGACCCGTGGTTCCGGCTGGGCGCGCTGGCGCCGGTGAGCGGGGCGTACGACTTCGGGGGGACGGAGCTGCCCGCGCTGCTCGGCGGGGAGCTGGAGCCCAAGTCGAGCGTGGTTCGCCGCGGCGCTGCGGACGGCCGACAGCGTGTGCGACGACTGGGCGCCGCGGGTGCCGACGCGGCTGTACGTGGCGGGCGGGGACCAGGAGGCGGCGGTGGAGAACACCGCGGTCTGCCGGGCCGCGCTGCAAGGCCGAGGGGCGGACGTCCCGGTGGTCGACGTCGGCCCCGTCGACCACCAGAAGTCCCGCCACCTCGGCTCGAACGTCGCCGCGACGGCGTCGATCGTGCGCTGGCTCAGCGACCTGCCGTAGTTACGGGAGGCCGTGGACCTTGGGGCCGACGGTCTCCGCGACCAGCGCATACGTGCCATGGGCTTGACCCCCGCGCACCCGGCGGGGGAGGCGGCAGCCGCACAGGGAGCCCGCACAGACCAGGAGGGCGTAACTCAGAGGAACTGTTCTCTCACGCGGCTTTCGTGGATAAAGTGACGATGCACCAGCCAGGGGCAGTTAACGACCTGCGGCCGCCGCCGCTCGGCGAGGACGTGAGACGGGGTAGCCGACGTGCCCACCGCGATAGCAGTCACCAGCCGTGAGCTGGTGCTTCCACCGCCCGACGGGCAGACCCCGTCGGCCGTAGTGCTCCGCCCGCCGGAGGAGCAGTCGCTGGACGACGCGCTCGCCGAGGTCGGGGCGCTCCTCGAGTACCAGGGCTATCTGGTGGCGCTCTATCCCGCCGCCACCCCGCCGCCCTTCATCCGTAGGCTGCACACCGTGCGTTCGGTCCTGGAGAGCGACCGGATGGCGCTGTGCCCGCTCGAACTGCCGCCGCTGGCCGTCGCCGTCATCGCCCGTCAGCTGCGCCAGCTGTCCATGTCCGACTTCAGCCCGGGCGTGCTGGCCTGTTCCGCCCGGCTGCTGGCGCACTACGTGCACGCGGGCGCGCTGCTGGGCAGCGTCGCCCGGCTGGACCGGGTGCCGGTGAGCCTCACCTCGCACGTCAAGTCCTGGATGCCGGGCGCCCAGTTCGCGGTGCTCGCGCACCCCGACCCGCAGCTGGTCAAGGTGGGCGGGGGCGGTGCGCTGCCCGGGCCCGCGTACGCCACCCACATGACCGTCGCACGCGGCCAGCTCACCAGCCACGGCCATGGGACGGCCCCGCGCGACGACTGGGTCACCGGGGCGCTGGCGCCCTCCTGGGGCGTCGGGGACGTCCAGGAGGTGCCGCTGCCCGCCGCGTCGGCGCACTGGTGGGGCACCCCGAAGCTGATCGAGTTCGCGGCCGCCATCCCGGACCTCTCCGTGCTCTACCAGCTCGTGGCGTCCGTACGGAGAGAGGAGTGCCACTGGTGCGGCTTCGAACTCATCGGGGACCGCTGCGCCTTCTGCTCCTGTCCGGTGCCACGCGGCGATGAGATTCCCGCCCTGACCCAGTCCGCCGAGCGTCCCGCCCTGACCAGCCGGTAAACGTCCCACTCACGAGGTTGTCCGTCCATGAATTCTCGCCAGCGCCGCGGAGTCATCCTGCTGGTCCTGTCGGTCCTGTGCGCCGGTGGCGCGTTCGCCGGAGTGCTCTCCGTCGTCAACGACGTGGAGTCCAAGGTCGGCCCCGAGACGACCGCGTACAAGCTGAAGGGGAACGTCGAGGCGTACGAGGCCCTGGACGCGGGGGACTTCGAGAAGGTGTCGATGCCCGAGCGCTGGGTGCCCTCCACCGCCGTCACCGATCTCTCCGAGGTGCGCGGCAGGATAGCCGCGACCAAGCTCAGCCAGGGGTCGCTGCTCCAGACGGACATGGTCGCCAAGCGGCCCGCGCTGAAGGCCGGACAGCAGGAGATCGCCATCATGATCGATGCCGCGACGGGCGTCGCGGGCAAGATCACCCCCGGTGCGAAGGTCAACATCTACGCCACCTTCGAGGGCAAGGCGCAGGGCGAGGCGTCGGTCTCCAAGCTGATCGTCGACGACGCGGAGGTCATCGACGTCGGCAAGCTGTCCGCGCTGAAGCCGGACGAGGACGACGAACGGCGCATCGACCAGGCCGTGCCGATCACCTTCGCGCTCGACACCAAGGACGCGCAGCGCGTCGCGTACGCCGAGTCCTTCGCCTCCCACGTACGGCTGGCCCTGATCGGCCCGGGCGTGGACGCCCCCGTCTCGCCGCGCGACCGCACCTACACCCTCGACGGCGACAAATGACCCCCGTGAACCTGAGTGAGTGAGGAGGTGCCGCGGTGACGATCAGAATCCTCCCGGCCGTCGGCGACCCCGACGCGGCCCGCGCCATCGGCGGGCTGCTCGGCCAGCTGCCCGGTGTCGAACCGGCGGCGCCGGTGGGCGACTCGACGCGGCTGCTGGACACCCTCGCCGCGCTGGCCGCCGTCTCGCTGGAGGACCTGCCCGAGGTCGTCCTCGTCCACGAGCGGATCGGCCCGTCCCCCGCCCTGGAGCTGATCCGCGAGGTCGCGCTGCGCTTCCCGGCGGTGGGCGTGGTCCTGGTCACCGGCGACGCGGGACCGGCCCTGTACTCGGCCGCCATGGACGCGGGCGCGCGCGGCATCGCCGGGATACCGCTGGTGTACGACGAGCTGGCGGCCCGCGTCCAGGCCGCCGCCCAGTGGGCCACCGGCGTACGGCGCCACCTCGGAGGCGGCGGCGACGTGGCCGCCACCGGCCCCGGCGGCACCCTGGTCGCCGTCGCGGGCGCCAAGGGCGGGGTCGGGACGACCGTGACCGCCGTCCAGCTCGCGCTGGCCGCGCGGGCGGCGGGCCGCACGGTCGCCCTGGTCGACCTGGACCTCCAGTCCGGCGACGTGGCCTCCTACCTCGACGTCCAGTTCCGGCGCTCCATCGCCGACCTGGCCCAGATCACCGACATCTCGCCGCGGGTGCTCCAGGACGCGGTCTTCACCCACCACACCGGGCTCGGGCTGCTGCTCGCGCCGGGGGAGGGCGAACGCGGCGAGGAGGTCACCGACCGGGCGGCCCGGCAGGTCGTCGGCGCGCTGCGGACCCGGTTCGAGCTGGTCGTCGTCGACTGCGGTACGCAGATGACCTCGGCGGGCGCGGCCATCGTCGAACAGGCCGACACCGCGCTGCTGGTGACCACCCCGGACGTGGTCGCGGTGCGGGCGGCCAAGCGGATGGTGCGGCTGTGGGACCGGCTCCAGATCCGCAAGGCCGAGGAGACCGTGACCGTCGTCAACCGGCACACCCGCAGCGCCGAGATCCAGCCGCAGCTGGTCGCGCGCGCCACGGGAACGGCGGTGGCGCGCACCGCGATCCCGGCCGGGTTCAAGGAGCTCCAGCCCGCCGTCGATTCGGGCCGCATGCAGGACCTGGACGCCAAGTCCGCCGTCAAGCAGGCGCTGTGGGGGCTCGCCGGGGAACTGGGCCTGGTCGACGGGGCGCAGGGCACGCCCCCGCCCGGCCGTCGCGCTCCCCACCGGGGCGGGCCCGCCCAGGGCGGCGACCGCTCCCTGCCCGGGCTGCGGCGGCGCCGTGCCATAGGAGCGGGGCAGTCCGACGACGGTGACGGCGGCGACGCGGGCCCCGGGACCGACGCCCTGAACGAGATCCCCCCGTCCGGCACCGGCCGTTTCCTGCGCAAGCGGGGCAACGACCGCGGCCAGGTCACGGTCGAGTTCATCGGCGTCCTGCCGCTGGCGCTCATCGTGCTCGCGGTGATCTGGCAGCTCGTGCTCGTCGGCTACACGTACTCGCTCGCGGGCAACGCGGCCGACAAGGGGGCCCGGGCGGGCGCGGCCGGGGGAGCCGCCGCCTGCCAGGCCGCGGCGCAGGACGACATCCCCGGCTCGTGGAGCGCCGACATCGACTGCCCGGGCGCGGGCGACGGCGCGGTGTACCGGTCGACGGTGCGGCTGAACGTCCCGATCCTGTTCCCGGGCGCCGCCGACTTCCCGTGGACGGTGACCGGTTCGGCGGGCGCGTCGGACGAGACGGAAACCGCGGCGGGCACGGGGCAGTGAGGGGGCGTACAGCGATGACCCGACGGACAGGGACCGGGCGGGACCGGGGGCAGGCGTCGATCGAGTTCCTCGGCTTTCTGCCGATCCTGATCCTCGTCGCGCTGGCCGCCGTCCAGCTGGGGATCGCCGCGTACGCCGTCCAGCAGGCGGGCACGGCGGCGCGGGCGGCCGCGCGCACGGGCTCCCAGGACGAGCCGGGCACCACCCCGGACGCCGCCGGGAAGGCGGCGATCAGCGGCTGGCTGGCCGACGAGACGACCATCAGCGACGGCGACTGCAACGGTGACGAGGCGAGCGCGACCGCGTCCGTCGAGATCCCCTCGGTCATCCCCGGCTTCGACATCTTCGGCAGCGCGGAGAGGAGCGCCACCATGCCGTGCGACGACGGATCCCTCCAGGCGGCGGGAGGGCGGCCATGAGCCTGCGGGCCCGTATCAACGCGCCCGAGGGGCCCGCGGAGGGCCGCCAGGACGGGCACCTCGTCGCCGTCTACCGCGCCAAGCTGCTGGAGGAGATCGACCTCGCCGAGATGTCCTCGCTGGCCGCCGCCGAGCGCCGGACCCGGCTGGAGCGCGTCCTCGGCCACATCATCAGCCGCGAGGGCCCGGTGCTGTCCACCGGCGAACGCTCCCAGCTCATCCGCCGGGTGGTGGACGAGGCGCTGGGCCTCGGCGTGCTCGAACCGCTGCTGGAGGACACCTCGATCACCGAAATCATGGTCAACGGGCCGGACCAGATCTTCGTGGAGCGGGCGGGCCGGGTGGAGCTGGTGCCCGTCCGGTTCGCGTCCGAGGAGCAGCTGATGCAGACCATCGAGCGCATCGTCTCGACCGTCAACAGGCGGGTGGACGAGTCGAATCCGATGGTCGACGCCCGCCTCCCGTCCGGCGAGCGCGTCAACGTGATCATCCCTCCGCTGGCGCTCACCGGCGCCACCCTCACCATCCGCCGCTTCCCGCGCGCCTACACCCTCAGCGAGCTGATCGGCATGGGCACGCTGGACGAGCAGATGCTGATGCTGCTGGCGGCGCTGGTGCGGGGCAAGTTCAACGTCGTCGTCTCCGGACCCACCGGCTCCGGGAAGACCACCCTGCTCAACGCCCTCTCCGGGCTGATCCCGGACGGCGAGCGGATCATCACCGTCGAGGACGCGGCCGAACTCCAGCTCCAGCAGACCCATGTCATCCGCCTGGAGTCCCGGCCGCCCAACGTCGAGGGCAAGGGCCGGATCACCATCCGCGATCTGGTCCGCAACTCGCTGCGCATGCGCCCCGACCGCATCATCGTCGGCGAGGTGCGCGGCGGCGAGACCCTCGACATGCTCCAGGCCATGTCCACCGGCCACGACGGCTCGCTCGCCACCGTCCACGCCAACAGCGCCGAGGACGCGCTGATGCGGCTCCAGACGCTCGCCTCGATGTCCGACGTGGCGATCCCGTACGAGGCGCTGCGCGACCAGATCAACAGCGCCGTGGACTGCATCGTCCAGCTCGTCCGGCACGCCGACGGCTCCCGCCGGATCAGCGAGATCGCGCTCCTCGACAGCCACGGCCACGAGGAGTACCGCATCGCCACCGTCTGCCGCTTCGACGCCCAGCCCATGGGCGCGGACCGGATCGTGCACGGGCAGTTCTCGTACTTCCCGCTCCCGGAGCGGGTCGCGGAGCGGCTGCGGATGGCCGGTGAGGCGGTGCCGCCCGCCTTCGGGGTGGCCGCCTTCCCGGCGCAGCTGACCACGCGGGGCGCCGCGTACGACACGGGCGCGTACGGCGCGCGGGACGGGAGGTAGCCGCATGGACCGGCTCGCCATGTTGACGCTCGGCACGACGCTGGTGTGCGGCGCGCTGGGCGTCGCCGGGGTGCACGCCTACGCCCGGGGCACGGACCGGCAGCGCGAACTGATCGACCGGCTGTCGGAGTCGGGCGCCGCGGCACCGGCCGGGCGGTCGCGCCGCTTCGCCCGCGTGGACCGGCGGCTGCGCACCACCTCCCTGGGGCGCCGGCTGGAGCTGCGGCTGGCGGCGACGGGCCTGGACGTCACCCCCGGCGAGTTCTTCGTCTACACGGCCGCCGCGGCGGCCGGGCTGTGGGTGCTGGCGGCGTCGCTGCTGGCCTCGTTCTTCGGCCCGATCGCGGCCGTCATCGCCGTCTGGTCGGCGTTCGGGTTCCTGGGCTGGCAGCGGCAGAAGCGCATCGAACGCTTCATCAACCAGCTGCCCGAGCTGTCCCGCATCCTGGCCAACGCCACCCAGGCCGGGCTGGCGCTGCGTACCGCGCTGAGCATGGCCGCGGACGAGATGGAGGCCCCGGCGGGCGAGGAGCTGTCCAAGGTCTCCGCCAAGCTGGCGGTGGGCCACTCGGTCGACGACGCGCTGGGCGAGCTGGCCGAGCGCCTGCCGTCCCGGGAGCTGGTGGTGCTGGTCACCACGCTGGTGCTGTCGAACCGCGCGGGCGGGACCGTGGTCAGCTCGCTGCGCAACCTCACCCACACGCTGGAGGAGCGGAAGGAGACCCGGCGCGAGGTCCGCACCCAGCTCTCCCAGGTGACCGTCACCGCGTATGTGGTGCCGCTGATGGGCATCGGGACGCTGCTGCTGATGAACCGGATCTCGCCGGGCTCGCTGGACCGCATGACCTCGTCCATCTGGGGGCAGGCCGCGGTGATCGGGGCCTTCGCCCTGTACGGGATCGGCTTCTTCCTCATCCGCCGCATGTCGAAGATCGACGTCTAGGGGTACCTCGCATGGGTTTCGGACTGCTGCTGGCGCTGGCCGCGGGGCTGTCGGTGGCGGGCATCGCGTACGGCATCGCCCTGTACCGCAGCGAGGCCAAGCTGCCGAGCGACCTCGCGGTCGCGCTGGAGGTCGGGGCGACCCGTACGAACGCGGTCGGCTCGGCCGTCGACCGGCTCGGCATGCGCTACGCCCCGCTGGTGCTGCGGCTGATGGGCGAGAAGCGGGTGGCCCGGGTGCGCCGCCGCATCGATCTGGCGGGCCACCCGGGCGGACTGACGGTCGACCGGTACGCGGCCCGCCGGGCGGTGTACGGGATGCTCGGCTTCGGCGGCGCGCTGGTCATGCTGATGAAGGGCCAGCTGCTGCTGGCCGTGCTGCTCGTCGTCTTCGGCCTGTTCTGGATCGAGGTCGGGATCTGGGCGGCGGTGCGGGAGCGCAAGGACGCGATCGACCGGACCCTGCCCGACTTCCTGGACGTGCTGGCGGTCGTGGTGAGCGCGGGACTGGGCTTCCGGCAGGCGCTGGACCGGGTGTCGGAGAAGTACGAGGGCCCCTGGGCGGATGAACTTCGCATCACACTTCGGCAAATGGACATGGGGGTCAGCAGGCGCCAGGCGTTCGAAGAACTGCGGAAGCGGAACGACTCCGAACAGGTCGCCCAGTTCGTGACCGCGCTTCAGCAGGGCGAGGAACTCGGCGCTCCGATCGTCGAGACACTGATCGCCATCGCGAACGACATGCGCCGTACGGACGCCCAGAACGCCCGGCGCCGCGCCGCCCGCGCCGTCCCCAAGGCGACCATGGTGATCACCACCTTCATGGTGCCGGGGACGATGGTGCTGCTCGTGGCCGGGTTCTTCATCGGCTCCGGCACGGACTTCGGTTCGGTCACGGGAGATTGACGGTCATTTGGGCGAATATGCTTCGCGATCGCAATCAGGTGTGGGACAGTCGTCGGCGGGACTCCTCGGCGGCGGGAGGGGGTGAGACGGATGGGCCGCGGCAGCGGACCCCCGCGCGCAGGGTTCGAACACCGTGTATCGGGAAGGCAATGCCCCCTGGGACACTGTTCCGAGGCAACTGTTTCGGCGTACTTTGCTCGTGTCGCGAGCGACACCACGGGGGTTGAGTCGCCGGACCAGAGTGGGACGGCCACCCATGGAGGGGAACACGATGGGGAAGCGCGTTATGGGGAACGACCGGGGGCAGACCTCGATCGAGTACCTGGGGATCATCGCCGTGGTGGTCGCCATCGTCCTGGTACTGGCGACAACGGACTTCGGAAGCATGATCGCAAACGCGATCTCCGACAAGATCGCTCAGGTCGTCGGCATCTGACCGAGCGCGTGAAGGCTCGCGGATACCGCAACAGCGACGCCGGGCAGGCCTTTCCGATCTACCTCACCGCGGTCGCGGCCCTGCTCTTCCTCGCCCTCGCCTTCTTCGCGGTGGGCCAGGCCGGGGCCACCCGCAACGGCGGACAGACCGCCGCCGACGCGGCCGCCCTCGCCGCCGCCCAGGACTACCGCGACCAGCTGGGCACGGCGCTGCTGGAGGCCGTGGCGGACGGCAGCGCGCTGGATGACCTGCTGAACGGGCGGGGGATCGGCGTGGGTGACGCGTGCGAGCAGGCCGAGGGGTTCGCCCAGCAGAACGGCGCGGACGTAACCGGCGACGGCTGCGTCCCCGGCTACCTGCCCACGTCCTTCACCGTCACCGTCAAGACGCAGAAGCCGGTGGGCAAGACCGTCATCCCCGGTACGGAGAACCAGTACGGCGAGGCGAAGGCCAAGGCGGTCATAGGTCCGCGCTGTACGCTCCAGCCGCCCGACGAGCCGTCGCCCACCCCGACGCCGACTCCGACGGGCGACGAGGACGGAGACGGCGGCGGAGGCGGGAACGACGGCGGCGACGAGGGCGAGAAGCCGTCCGTCGCCCTGCTGTGCGACGGCAGGACAGTGACCATCGACCCGGCGCACCCGGAACTGCTCCCGGACGTCAAGGACCTGTTCTCCGTGCACCTTGCCGACTGAGCGACCGACGAGTAGACGAGCAAAGGACAGCGAGCGATGAGCATTCGGCACACGACGAAGGCCCGGAGGGGGGCTGCCGCGGCGGCGCTCGCAGCGGCCCTGGCCCTCGCCGTGGCCGGGTGCGGCAGCGGCGATGGCGACGGCGGCGGCAAGGAGGACGGCTCCCCGCAGAAGTCCACCGAGGCCAAGACCGACGACGGGCAGGGGGAGACGGAGCCCGCCGCGGACTCCAAGAAGGTCATCGGCGAGATGAAGGGGCCGAAGAACATCGTCGTCACCCTCCACTCCGCGGAGCGCGACAGCGGCGGCTTCGTCACCGTCAACGGGACGGTGACCAACCGCGGCAGCACGCTGTTCAACCCGATCGACTGGCGCTCCCCGGAGGTGGAGCTGGCCAAGTCCCGTTCGTCCGTGTCGGGCGCGACCCTGGTCGACATGAAGGGCAAGAAGCGGTATCTCGTGCTCCGGGACACCGATGGCCAGTGCCTGTGCACCACGGGGCTCTCCGGGATCAAGCAGAACGAGAGCCGGCCGTTCTTCGCGCAGTTCCCGGCCCCGCCCAAGAGCGTCACGGAGGTCGACTTCCAGCTCCCGACCATGCCGTCCGTCAGCATCAAGCTCTCCGGGTGAGCCCCGCCATGACGACACGGACGACGGCCCGCCGCAGCGTAACGGCCCTGGCCTCCCTCGCCCTCATCCTCACCACCCCGGCCCTCACCGCCCCGGCCCGCGCCGACAGCGGCCCCGGCGCCCCCGCCGACACCAGGCCGCCCCTCAAGATCGACGCCGATGACCCCGACCTGCGGATGCCCGAGGGCGCCAAGCTGGCGGCCGGGCGGGTCCTGGACATCAAGTCGGTCGTCGAGACGGACGACGGCGACGAGCGGCGCGAGGACACCAACACCAAGGTGAGCTTCGCCCTCCAGGCCGAGGTGCTGTTCGGCAAGGACAGCTCGAAGCTCGGCTCCGAGGCGAACGCCCGTATCCAGCAGATCGCGGACGAGGCGGAGCGGCAGGACGCCAAGAGCGTCCGCGTCTTCGGCTTCACCGACAACCTGGGCTCCGCCGCGCACGGCCTCGAACTGTCCCGCAAGCGCGCCGACGCGGTGCAGCAGCGGTTGGCGGACAGCCTCGACTCCTCGGTCGCGTACCAGATCCGCGGCTACGGCGAGCAGTACCCGATCGCGGACAACGCGACGGAGGAGGGCCGCAAGAAGAACCGCCGAGTAGAGGTCAGCTTCCCCCGCGGCAGCTAGGGCGCATCCGCGAAGTCCGCCGGGCCCGCTGACCCAGCTACCGCTGGGAGGGGCCCTGACGTTGCGGGTCGACCGACGCTGGTGTTTCCCCACCCCGCCCCTTCCCGAACCAAGGGGCTCCGCCCCTGGACCCCGACCGCGGGGGTGGTCTTGGGGCTGCGGCGCCCGTGCACCGCCGGTGCTGCACCCCGCCGCCGCCGGGGCCGCCGTGCGCGTGCACGTCTGGGGCTGCGCCCCAGCCCCTCGTGCGCGCTGCTGCGCACTCCCCTCCCGGGCTGCGCCCTTCGCCGGGCCGCCCCCGCCCCCGCCGGGCCCTGCCAACGAGCCGCCGGGGCTGCCATGCCCGTGCACCGCTGGGCCTGCACCCCAGACGTGCGCAGCTGCTGCGCACGCCCTGCCCTCGCCGGAGCAGGGGCGTAGGCCCGCCCCCGGGCCCCGCCCCGGAAGCCGCCGGGGCTGCGCCCTCGGGCCGCGCCGAGGCCGTTGCCCCAACCCCCGTTGACCTCCAGCCCCTCCGGCGTGGGGTCCGGGGCGGGATGCCCCACTTCCAGCCCCTCCGGCGATTGAGGAGCGGGGTCCAGGGGCGGAGCCCTTCCACGCGGCGGAGTCGCATATCGACAGGTGTGGGAAGGGGCGGGGTGGGGAAGGCACCCCCGCGGCGTCACCGGGCGTGGGGCGCGGGCGGGAGGGGAACCCGGGTGGGCCCCATGCCGCATCATGGGGGCGTCGTTCCACCCCGCGCGGGAGTCCCCCTGAATACCACCGTCGCCGAGATCCTCGCCGTCACCCTCCTCCTCGCCGTGCTGGCGTTCGCCGTCGCCCGCCCCCGCGGCTGGCCCGAGGCATTCGCGGCGGTGCCCGCGGCCGCGGTCGTGGTGGGGGCCGGGGCCGTGACGCCGGCGGCGGCGTGGGAGGAGACGCGGAGCCTGCTGCCGGTCGTCGGGTTTCTGGCGGCCGTGCTGCTGCTGGCGCAGATGTGCGCGGACGAGGGGGTGTTCGAGGCCGCCGGGCAGGCCGTGGCGCGCGCCTGCCGGGGGCGTACGGACCGGCTGCTGGGCGGGGTGTTCGCGGTGGCGGCGGCGGTGACCGCCGTGCTGAGCCTGGACGCGACGGTCGTCCTGCTGACCCCCGTCGTGTTCGCGACCGCGACCCGGCTCGGCGCCCGCTCCCGCCCGCATGTCTACGCCTGCACCCATCTGGCGAACTCGGCGTCGCTGCTGCTGCCGGTCTCCAACCTCACCAACCTCCTCGCACTGGAGGCGAGCGGGCTGTCGTTCACCCGGTTCGCCCTGGTCATGGCCCCGGCCTGGCTGGTGTCCATCGCGGTCGAATTCCTGGTCTTCCGCCGCTTCTTCGCCGCGGACCTGGCCGCCGGGACGACGAAGCCGCCGCCCGCCGAGTGGCCCCGGGTGCCGGTGTTCGCGCTGTCCGTGCTGGGGCTGACGCTGGCCGGGTTCGTCGTGACGTCGTTCCTCGGGCTGGAGCCCGCGTGGGCGGCGGGCGCGGGGGCGCTGGCGCTCGCGGTGCGGGCGGTGGCGCGGCGGACGACGACCGTACGGGGCGTGGTGGGCGCGGCGGGCCCGCTGTTCTGCCTGTTCGTGCTCGCCCTGGGCGTCGTGGTGCAGGCGGTGCTGGACAACGGCCTGGAGGCGGCGCTGTCCCGGGTGCTGCCGGTGGGGACGGGCCTGCCCACCCTGCTCGCGATCGCGGCCATCGCGGCGGTGCTGGCGAACCTCGTCAACAACCTGCCCGCGACGCTGGCGCTGCTGCCGATCGCCGCCGAGGGCGGCCCGGGCCCGGTCCTGGCGGTGCTGATCGGGGTCAACCTGGGCCCGAACCTCACCTACGTCGGCTCCTTGGCCACGCTGCTGTGGCGGCGTATCGTCCGCCACCACGGGGCGGACGCCGACTCCGGGCCGGGCGAGTTCACCCGCCTCGGGCTGCTCACCGTGCCGACCACGCTGGTGGCGGCGACGGTGGCGCTATGGGCCATGCTGGCGACGCTATGAGGAACTCATGATCGTGCTCATCTGGATCGCCGAGGGCACCTGGCAGTCCGCCGTGGACGCCGCCCGCGACCATCTGTCCGCGGACGCCGACGCCGAGGTCCGCCTGCTGTACGTCACCGACGACCGGGTGGCGGGCGCCGCGCACGGCGCCTTCGCCGGGCTGCTGGGGCGGGGGCGCCCCGGACGGGACCCCGGCGACCAGTTGGAGGAGCTGGCGGCGACCGCCGCGTCCGAGCTGTTGGACGCCGCCGCGGAGCGGCTGCACCGGCCCGTGACCCGGCTGCACCGGCACGGCCGGGTCGAACACGAGGTGGTGCGCGCGGCGGACGGCGTGGATCTGCTCATCTGCGCCCGCGACGGGGACCGCAACCGGCTGGGGCCGCACAGCCTGGGGCCCGCCGCGCGCTTCGTCGTGGACCATGCGCCCTGCGCCGTCCTGCTGGTGTGGCCCGAGCCCGCGCCCGGCATCGAGTCGCTGCCGCCACCGCCGCCCTGAGCGGACCCTCAGGGGTGACTCAGGACTCGATCCAGTTGTGCGCCTGGGCCAGCTCGATGACGCGCCGGCGCACCTGCTTGATCTGGTCGGCGGTGAGGCTGCCGCCCATGTCGACCAGCGTCTCGGTCAGCTCCTGCCGGAATTCGGCCACCGAGAGCACGTCGCACATCGTGTCGTCGCCGGAGTCCGGCGCGGGGGAGGACCGGATGACCGGGGCGGCGCCGCGCTCCAGGATGCGGACCTCGGACGCCTTGGGGCCCTTGTCGCCGTACTCGGGGATGAACCGCACCTTCGAACCGGGCTGGAACAGGTGCTTCTCGTCCAGGAGGTCGTTCGCGTGCATGAACACATCTTCGCCACCGTCGTCCGGGGCGATGAAGCCGTAACCGCGAAACTCGTCGAACCGCAGAATCTTGCCCGTCGTCGTCAACGTGCCACCCCTACCCCGTTGTACCTCTACCTCATGTACCTCATCGAACAGCGAGCTCAGCGTACAGAAGGCGGTGGAGCCGAAGAAGGGCCGGGGTCGACCGCGACCCGAACGCCCCGCCGCAGGCCCCACCCCTCCATCGCCCCCGCCTCGGCCTCCAGGACGTGGCGTGAAAACGCCCGTGGCAGCCCGAGCCGCCCGGGGCGCAGGGTGGTGACGGCTATGACGGTCATGCGCCGGTCGAGGTGGGCGACGTCGATGGCGAAGCGCATCCGGAAGGTGTGCACCCCGCTCGCGGGGGTCAGCAGGATCGCGCCGGTCAACCCGTCCCGGCCGAGCAGCCCGCGGGACCGGGCGCGGTAGGAGGCGGCGATCTCCAGCGGTACGTCCACACCGCCCGGGACGCGGAGCGTTCCGGTGCCGTCCCGCCAGCGGCCCATGCGCGTCCCCTTCATCACCCGTCGTCCACCCTTGGGATGAGTGTTCCACCGACGGGCTCTCCCGGCCCGCCGCTTCCGTAGGCTCGGGCCGTGCAACCGCTGCTGATCGCCCTCGCCGCCGCGTACGGCGCCGCCGCCGGGCTGCTGGTGCCGCGCCCGCTGTACCGGCTGGCCGTCGAGTCCGGGGAGCCGTGGCGCGCGGACTGCCCGCGCGGGCACGCGCTCACCGG
>NZ_RIBZ01000050.1:0-17435 GCF_003721215.1 Streptomyces botrytidirepellens | reverse complement strand
TGCCCCGACAGGAAGTCCGGCGTCACACCCCACGCCTCGACCAACCGGAACAACGCCACCTCGACCGCGAACAACGCAGGCTGCGTGAACCCCGTCTGGTCCAGCACCGCAGCATCATCCCCGAACAGCACATCCCGCAGCGGCCGCTCAAGATGCAGATCCAGATGCGCGCACACTTCATCCAGCGCATCCGCGAACACCGGATAGGCGTCGTACAGCTCACGCCCCATCCCCAGCCGCTGACTGCCCTGCCCCGTGAACAGGAACGCCACCGTGCCGTCGCCCGCCGCACCCTCGACCAGGCCGGGCACACTCTCGCCGAGGGCCAGAGCCTCCAGGCCCGCGAGGAACTCCTCGCGGTCGGCGGTGACGAGCGCCGCGCGCTGCTCCAGCGCGGTGCGGCTGGTGGCGAGCGAGAAGGCGAGGTCGGCCGCGCTCAGGTCGGGGTGGGCCCGGAGGTGAGCGGCCAACTGTGCGGCCTGGGCGCGCAGCGCCTGCGCGTCCTTCGCCGACAGCAGCCACGGCAGTGTGGCGAGGTCACGCCGTTCGGACACCGTGGCGGGAGCCTCAACCGCCGGGGCCTGCTCGATGATGGTGTGCGCGTTGGTGCCACTGAGACCGAACGACGACACACCCGCGCGGCGCGGACGGCCCGTGTCCGGCCATTCCCGCGTCTCGCTCAGCAGCGCGACCGCACCCGACGCCCAGTCCACGTGCGGCGACGGCTCATCCACATGCAGGGTCTGCGGCAGCACGCCATGGNGCGCGACCGCACCCGACGCCCAGTCCACGTGCGGCGACGGCTCATCCACATGCAGGGTCTGCGGCAGCACGCCATGGCGCATGGCGAGGACCATCTTCATCACGCCCGCGACACCGGCAGCCGCCTGCGTGTGCCCGATGTTGGACTTGATGGAACCCAGCCACAGCGGCTGGTCCCCGGACCGGTCACGGCCGTACGTCGCGAGCAGCGCCTGCGCCTCGATCGGGTCGCCCAGCGTGGTCCCCGTACCGTGCGCCTCCACCGCGTCCACCTCGGCGGCCGACAGACCCGCACCGGCCAGCGCCTGCCGGATCACCCGCTGCTGCGACGGGCCGTTCGGCGCCGTCAGACCGTTCGACGCACCGTCCTGGTTGATCGCAGAACCCCGCACCACCGCCAACACCGGGTGGCCATGGCGACGCGCATCCGACAGCCGCTCCACGAGCAGCATGCCGACGCCCTCGCCCCAACCGGTGCCATCGGCCCCGGCCGCGAACGCCTTGATACGGCCATCCGCCGCCAGCCCGCGCTGACGGCTGAAGTCCACGAACGCCTCCGGCGTGGACATCACCGTCACACCACCGGCGAGCGCCATCGAGCACTCACCGCTCCGCAGCGCCTGCACGGCCATGTGCAGGGCGACCAGCGACGACGAGCACGCCGTGTCGACCGTGACCGCCGGGCCCTCGAGCCCGAAGGTGTACGAGATCCGCCCGGACACCACGCTCGCCGCGTTGCCCGTGCCCAGGTGGCCTTCGAGTTCCTCGGGCGGGGTGGAGACGAGCCCGGGGTAGTCCTGTCCGTTGGTCCCCGCGAAGACGCCGGTGCGGCTGCCGCGCAGCGCCACCGGGTCGATGCCCGCGCGCTCGAACGCCTCCCACGACGTCTCCAGCAGCAACCGCTGCTGCGGATCCATGGCGAGGGCCTCGCGCGGCGAAATACCGAAGAACGCCGCGTCGAAGTCCGCGACGTCGTACAGGAAGCCGCCCTCCCGCGTGTACGAGGTGCCGTGACGGTCCGGGTCCGGGTCGTACAGCCCCGCCAGGTCCCAGCCACGGTCCGCCGGGAACTCCGCGATGGCGTCCCCGCCCGCCGTGAGCAGCTGCCACAGCTCCTCCGGCGTCCGCACCCCGCCCGGGAAGCGGCAGCTCATCGCCACGATCGCGATCGGATCGTCATCGACGGCCACGGCCACATCGCCACCCTGGACGGTGGCGGTCTGAGTACCGATCAGCTCCGTGTGCAGATGCTCGGCGAGGGCGGCCGCCGACGGGTAGTCGTAGATGAGCGTGGCGGGCAGCCGCAGGTCGGTCGCGGCGCCGAGCCGGTTGCGGAGTTCGACGGCGGCGAGCGAGTCGAAGCCCAGCTCCTTGAAGGCGCGCCCGGCTTGGACGGCCTCGGCCCCGTCGTGCCCCAGCACCGCCGCGACGTGCGTACGCACCAGGTCCAGCAGCGCGCGGTCCTGTTCGGCCCGCGGGAGGCCGTTGAGCCGCTCCCCCAGGGGAGAGGCGGCGTCGGCGTCGGTGATCACGCGCCCGGTGTCCGGGCCGTTCGCGGACTGCGGTGCGGCGGTCTCCGGCAGGTCGGCGATCAGCGGGCTCGGCCGTACGGCGGTGAGGGTGCCGACGAAGCGGTCCCAGTCGATGTCCGCGACCGTCACGGACGTGTCGCCGTGGTCGAGCGCCTGCTGAAGCGCGGTCAGCGCCAACTCCGGTGCCATCGGCGGCAGGCCCTCGCGACGCATACGCCGCTCCAGCGCGTCGTCCGCGGCCATGCCACCGTCGGCCCACGGACCCCATGCGATCGACGTGGCGGGCAAGCCCTCGGCGCGCCGCCGCTCGGCCAGCGCGTCCAGGTAGGCGTTGGCCGCCGCGTAGTTGCCCTGACCGGCCGCACCCACCGATCCGGTGATCGAGGAGAAGAGGACGAACGCCGAAAGGTCCAGGTCACGCGTCAGCTCGTCCAGGTGGTGCGCGGCGTCGACCTTCGCGCGGAGCACCGAGGCGAACCGCTCGGGGGTGAGCGAGTCCAGGACGCCGTCGTCCAGCACACCGGCGGTGTGGATGACGGCGGTCAGCGGCAGCTCCTCCGGCAGCGACGCCAACAGCTCCGCCAGCGCATCCCGATCAGCCACATCACAGGCCGCAACCGTCACCCGGGCACCCGACGCCGACAGCTCATCCCGCAGCTCGGCCGCACCCGGAGCGTCCGGACCACGACGGCTGCTCAACACCACATGCTCGGCGCCACTCGCCACCAGCCACCGCGCCACCCGCGCGCCCAACGCACCCGTACCGCCCGTGACCAGCACCGACCCCGTACCGGGCCGCCACGAACCACCCGACGACGCGGACCCCGAGGCCCGAACCAGCCGACGCCCGAAGACCCCCGACGCCCGCACCGCGACCTGATCCTCACCGCCACCACCGGCCAGCACCCCCGCGAGCCGCGCAAGCGCACGCTCATCCACCGACTCCGGCAGATCGACCAACCCACCCCACCGCTCCGGCAGCTCCAACGCCGCCACCCGACCCAGACCCCACACCAACGCCTGGCCCGGAACCACAAGCCCGTCCGAACGCCCCACCGACACCGCACCACGCGTCGCCACCCACAACGGCGCACCCACACCCGCATCACCCAACGCCTGCGTCAACGCAGCCGTCCCCAGCAACGCATCGACGTCCCCGAGGGCCAGCAGCGACACCACACCCGTCACCGCCACGTCGCCAACCGCCGCGCGCAGGCGCTCGGCCACCGCGCCACGCTCGTCCCCGGCGCCCAGCTCGACGAGCCGCACATCGACGCCCCGCTCGGCCAGCATCCGCACCACACCCGCGGACCACACACCCCCGGCCTCACCAGCCGGAACCACCACCACCCAACAACCACCCGGCACCCCGGCCGACCGATCCCTCACCGGCCGCCACGACACCCCATAACGCCAACCATCCACCGCCGTACGCACGGACTCCTGCCGCCGCCACGACGACAACGCGGGCAGCGCCTCACCCAGCGACAGCCCCGGATCCACCTCCAACTCCGCAGCCAGCGCGGCCACATCCCCGCGCTCCACCACATCCCAGAACCGCCCATCGGCCGCATCGCCCGATGCGGCGGGGGCCGTGGCGACGGGGGCGTTGAGCCAGTAGCTCTGGCGCTGGAAGGCGTAGGTGGGCAGGTCGACGGTCGTCGCGCCGGTACCGGCGTACGGGGCGGCCCAGTCGACCTTCTTGCCCCGTACGTACGCCAGGGCCAGGGCCGCGGTGAAGGTCTCGCCCTCCGGGCGGGAGGCGCGCAGCGCAGACCCGTACCGCGCAGCGTCGGCGTCGGGCAGGCAGTCCTGCGCCATGGCGGTGAGCACGGCGTCGGGGCCGAGTTCCAGGAAGGTGGTGGCGCCCTTGTCGGCCAGGGTGTGGACGCCGTCGAGGAAGCGCACCGCGTCGCGGACGTGGCGTACCCAGTACTCGGGCGAGCACAGCTCCTCGGCGGTGGCGAGCCGCCCGGTGACGGTGGAGACGAGGGGGATGCGCGGCGGCGCGTACTCCAGCACCTGGGCGACGCGCCGGAATTCGGCGAGCATGCCGTCCATGAGCGGGGAGTGGAAGGCGTGGCTGACCGTGAGCCGCTTCGTCTTCCGACCCTGCGCCTCGAACGACGCCGCGATCTCGACAGCGGCGTCCTCGTCACCCGAGATGACGACCGACGCGGGCCCGTTGACCGCGGCGATGCCCACCCGCTCGGTGAGCAGCGGCGCCACCTCGTCCTCCGACGCCTGCACCGCGACCATCGCGCCACCGGCCGGAAGCTCCTGCATCAGACGGCCGCGCGCCGCCACCAGCGCGGCGGCGTCCTCCAGCGACAGCACACCCGCCACATGCGCGGCGGCCAGCTCGCCGATCGAGTGTCCGGCGAGCAGGTCGGGGCGCAGCCCCCAGGATGCGACGAGGCGGTAGAGCGCGACCTCGATGGCGAACAGGGCGGGCTGGGTGTAGTCGGTGCGGTCGAGGAGGGCCGCCTCGGGCGAGCCCTCCTCGGCGAAGAGCACGTCGAGGAGCGGGTGTTCCAGCTGCTCTTCGAGGTACCAGCAGGCGTCGTCGAGGGCTTCGGCGAAGACGGGGTACGTGGCGTACAGCTCGCGGCCCATGCCGAGGCGCTGGCTGCCCTGTCCGGTGAACAGCAGGGCGAGCTTTCCGGCGGCGGGGGCGCCCTGGACGACGGCCGGTGTGTCGCCGCCCGCGGCCAGGGTGCGCAGCGCGGCGAGGGCGCCGTCGCGGCCGTCGGCGAGGACCACGGCGCGCTGTTCGAAGGTGGCGCGGGTGGTGGCCAGGGAGTGGCCGATGTCGGTGAGGGCGAGGCCGGGGTGGGCCTCCAGGTGGTGCCGCAGCCGTTCGGCCTGGGCGCGGAGGGCGTCGGTGGTCTTGGCCGACAGGACCCAGGGCAGTACGGCGGGTGCGGGGGCGGTGTCCTCGGTGGCCTGCTCGGCGTCCTCATCGTCGGCGGGCGGCTGCTCGATGATGGCGTGGGCGTTGGTGCCGCTCATGCCGAACGACGACACGCCCGCGCGGCGCGGGCGGCCGGTCTCCGGCCACTCCCGCGCCTGCGTCAGCAGTTCGATGTCGCCCGCGGCCCAGTCGACGTGCGGGGTGGGCTCGTCGATGTGCAGGCTGCGCGGCAGTTCGCCGTGGCGCATCGCCATGACCATCTTGATGACGCCGCCGACACCGGCGGCGGACTGGGTGTGGCCGATGTTCGACTTGAGCGACCCGAGCAGCAAAGGCCGGTCCGGGTCCCGCTCCTGCCCGTACGTGGCGAGCAGCGCCTGCGCCTCGATCGGGTCGCCCAGCGTGGTCCCCGTACCGTGCGCCTCCACGGCGTCCACGTCGGCGGCCGACAGCCCCGCAGCGGCCAGGGCCTGGCGGATGACGCGCTGCTGGGCGGGGCCGCTGGGGGCGGTGAGGCCGTTGCTGGCGCCGTCCTGGTTGATGGCCGTGCCCCGCACGACGGCCAGCACGCGGTGGCCGTTGCGCCGCGCGTCGGACAGCCGCTCCACGAGCAGCATGCCGACGCCCTCGCCCCAGGCGGTGCCGTCGGCGGCGGCGGCGAACGGCTTGCAGCGGCCGTCGGGCGCGAGGCCGCGCTGACGGCTGAAGGCGATGAAGGAGCCGGGGTTGGCCATGACGGCGACGCCGCCGGCGAGGGCGAGCGGGCATTCGCCGTTGCGGAGGGCCTGGACGGCGAGGTGGAGCGCCACCAGCGAGGAGGAGCACGCGGTGTCGACGGTGACGGTGGGGCCCTCGAAACCGAAGGTGTAGGCGATGCGGCCGGAGGCGACGCTCGCGGCGTTGCCGGTGACCAGGTAGCCCTCGAAGCCCTGCTCGGCCTCGTGCAGCCGGGGGCCGTAGTCCTGCGTCTCGGCGCCGACGAACACCCCGGCCCGGCCGCCGCGGAGCACCGCGGGGTCGATACCGGCGCGCTCGAACGCCTCCCAGGAGGTCTCCAGCAGCAGCCGCTGCTGCGGATCCATGGCGAGGGCCTCGCGCGGCGAAATACCGAAGAACGCCGGATCGAACTCATCGGCGTCGTGCAGGAATCCGCCCTCGCGGGCATAGCTGCTGCCCGCCCTGTCCGGGTCGGGGTCGTAAAGACCGGCGAGATCCCAGCCCCGGGTCACCGGGAATTCGGAGATGACGTCTTTTCCGTCGGCGACGATATCCCACAGCTCTTCGGGCGAGCCGATCGAGCCGGGAAATCGGCAGCTCATTCCGATGATGGCGATGGGCTCGTCGTCGGCGATGGGGCCGCGGACCGCCTCGGCCGAAGGCGCGTCGTCCCCGGAGTCCGCGCCGAGGAGTTCGGTCCGCAGATGGCGGGCGAGGTCGGCGGGGGTGGGGTGGTCGAAGGCGAGGGTGACGGGCAGGCGCAGTCCGGTGGCGGCGGTCAGCCGGGCGTGCAGGTCGACGGTGGCGAGGGAGTCGAAGCCCAGGTCGAGGAAGGGTCGCTGGGGGTCGAGGACGTCGGGCGCCTTGTCCTTGAGGGCCTGGGCGACGACCTCGCCGACCCATGCGGTGAGGGCCTCGGCGCGCTCGGCCTCGGGGAGTTCGGCCAGCCGGGCCCGCCACTGGGAGGCTCCGCGGGAGGCTTCATCGGGGCCGCTCCCCCGCTTTTCGGTGTGCTCGTGCGTGAAATCCACGGACTCACTCACCATCGCGCGCCCCATTACCCTCGCAGACATAAACCAAACCGTAGGTCAGCCTTACACAGGGCGGTGCGGCAAGAAACCCCTTCAAACCCCCTATGGCCCCCTACCGTGCCTGGGGAGCCCCTTATCCACTGCGCGCCACACAATGGCCGCGTTTAATTAACCAGAGTGCACGAGAATTCCGGTGGCGACAAGGAACTCGCAGAAATAAAGACCTTCAGTCACGTTCAGAGGTGGAGGGGCGGCCTCTCGGTCCGCCCCTCCACCTCTCGGGGGATCGCCAGTTGGTCTAGTGGGGTCGGTGTCCGTCGGGCACCCGCTCGACGAACGGCGCCAGCAGCCGCGGTACCGCGGTCTCGGCGAGGGCGATTCCCTGGCTTTCGGTCACGTCGTGGACCTTGTACACGCCGTCGCCCGCGGCGGTGGTGGCGCCGAGGGTGAGCAGCCCCTTCCGGCGCTGGAACGCGGACCGGGTGATGGTCCAGCCGATGATTCCGTCGCGCTGGAGGGCGGCGGTGCGGCGGGCGAACGTACCGCTGGAGGCGATCAGATAGCGGCCCCGGATGCCGTGTCCCAGGCCGCGGTACGCGTCGAGCGCGAATCCGACCAGGAGCGGCAGCACCACCGCACCGGAGAAGATGCCCATGACGATCAGCCACGAGCCGAGCCACACGCCGAGGCCGATCTGCACGGCAATGATCAGGGCCGTCCAGAGGAGGGCGCGGTTGACCCGGCGCCACATGGCGGCCTGCGGGTGCCGGGTGAGCCCCTGGCGTTCGATGAGGCCGGGGCCCGTCGGCAGCGTCTCGGCGGCGACCCGCAGGGCCTCGCCGCGCGGGACGGGCGGGGTGAGGGCGCGGCGCCTGCGGTTGTCCTCCAGGTTGCCCAGGCCGCTGGCGACGGCGTTGAGCTTGGCGCCCTTGGCCCAGCGCAGCGGGATCGGCTCGACCAGTTCGAGGCCGCGCAGCCGCTGTTCCTCGATGCTGACGGAGCGGGTGGCGAACAGTCCGCGGCGGACCCGGAGGATCCCGCCGTCCTCGCGCCGCAGTTCGTAGCCGTACCAGTTCTCGATGAAGGTGGCGGTGGAGCCCGCCATGCCGAGGGCGACGAGGACGACGACGCACACCAGGATTCCGTACCAGAGGGGGACGGAGCCGAAGCGGTTCTGGAGGTCCTTGACGATGCCCAGTTCGAGCGGGTCGACCTGCATCTCGTGCAGGGTGCGGTACACGCTGCTGGCAGCGATGAGGACACCGCCGACGCCCCAGACGGTCAGCGGGCCGTAGCGCAGCCAGGACCAGTCGAGTTCGCAGAGGCGGCCGTCGCTGTCGGCCACCGGGCGGGCCCGGCCCGCGTCGCGCAGCTCGATGATGCGGCGGCGCAGCGCGCGGGCGTCGGCCCGGGTGATGCCGTCGAGCGAGAACCGGCGGCCCGCGTTGTCGCTCTGCTCCCCGGTGTCCAGTCGCAGCGTGGTGAGGCCGAAGAGCCGGTGGACCGGGTTGGCGGTCATGTCGACGCCGCGGATGCGGGCGACGGGGATCGAGCGCCGGCTGCGGAAGACCAGGCCCGAGTGGAGTTCGAAGCGCTCCTCGGTGAGCCGGAAGCGGGTGGTGAACAGCCGCATCAGCCCGATGCCGCTGATGACCAGGAAGGTCACGAACAGCGAGCCGAGGGTGATGATGATCTGGAGGTTGGTCTTGCCGCCGGTGAGCGCGAGGCTGGCGAAGAACATGGCCAGCGGCGCGGCGAGGATGGACAGGTTGACCAGGAGCAGCCGGCCGTTCAGCCGCTCCCAGTCACGGCCCGCCGCGTGGGCGGGCCGCCGCACGTCGGTGTCGGCCATCATGTGGCGTCTCCCGGTACGGCCTGGGTGGTCCGGGTCAGGTACTCGACCAGATCTCCGGCGACCTTGTGGTCGATGCCCTTGATCTTCACCGCCGCCGCGGAGGAGGCGGTGGTGACGGTGATGCCGGAGAGGCCGAACATCTGCTGGAGCGGGCCGCGCAGGGTGTCCACCGTCTGGACGCGGGACAGCGGGACGACCCGCCACTGCTGCCACAGCCACCCGGAGGCCGCGTACACGGCCTCGTCGGTGGCCTCCCAGCGGTGCACCCGGTAGCGCCAGGCGGGCATGACCGCCACGTAGAGGATCCCGGGGACCAGCGAGATCAGCGTGGCCCACATGAAGAACGTCCGCGTGGGGGGAATCGAGGCCCACAGGATGCCGAAGGTGAGCGGCAGGGGCAGGGCGAAGAGTGACGACTGGAGCGTCCACCAGCCGAGAGCACGGCGGTCGACCCGGTGGCGAGGAGGCCGGAGCCTCACGTTGTCGTTGTGTTCCACTGCTTCACCCTGTTCCTGCGTCAGACGTCGTCGCGCCTGCCCCGTCCGGGACTGGTGGACCATGAAACCAGGCTCGGTTCAGACCGAGGCGCCGCTGGTGGCCGGCTCGGCCGACTGGCCACCCGTGGTGGTGCCGTCGTTCAGCTTGCGCATCTTGACGAGCAGGACGGCGGTACGGGTCAGCACCATGGCCAGCGACATGAAGACGAACGCGTTGGCGTAGGTGTCCTGGCCGCTGATCTTGTAGTCGATGGAGAACTTGACCAGGTCCATGGTGAACCAGTGCTCGGCGCCGTAGGCGAAGATGATGCGTCCGCTGGAGAGGACGATCCACACCAGGGCGTAGCCGATGCCACCGATGGTGTACAGCTCGCCGGAGGAGGAGTCCTTGAAGGCGGGCAGCAGCACACCGGCGATCAGCCCGCAGATGACGCCGGTGCCGACGCCGAGGAGCTGGAGGGACAGGTCGTTGCCCTTCGTCGGGAACGACTCGACGAAGATCGCGATGACCACGGCCACCGCGATGACGGACCGCACCATGCGCATCGTGGTGATGCGGCGCCGGCCGATGTCGGTCGCGAGGATGATGATCAGAATCGTGCCGCTCGCGATCAGCGCGGACATGAACTGACTCATCTGTGGCATAGGTGACCTTCTTTCAAGCCAGGGGGACGACGTGCTTCGTGGCTTGACACGTGCTGTCTAACCGATACCAACGCTAGAAGCGGAGCGCGCGCCACGGGACGACCGAACGGTGGGTTCCCCCTGTCAACCGTCCGGTGGACACGGTGGACACGCGTGGTAGTACTGAGGCCGTGCGCACTCACTCTCCGGGGGAGGAATCGGCGACCGGCGCGTATTACGGTCCCGAGTCCGGAACCCGCTGGTTCGGCCTGTGGGACGGCTTCTTCGCCGTCTCCTACCTCGTCACCGCGACCCTGCTGCTGCTCTCCGGCGGCTCCCAGCCGCTCGCCGCCGTGGCGATCGGCTCGTTGACGCTGACGGTCCCCTGGTACGCGGCGCTCGGCCGCGCCCTGATGATCGAGGACACCTACGGGCCGCGCAACCTGGTCTACGCGATCGGACTGGTGGCGCTGTTCTCCGTCACCACGGCGTTCAACCTGGTGGGCGCCTTCGCGCTGTTCGCCGTCATCCCGATGCTGATCATGAGCCTGCCGATGAGCTGGGCGGTCGCGATGGCCACGATCGCCAATCTGTGCCCCGTCCTGGTGGTGGCGGTCAGCGGTGAGGCGCTGGGCCTGAGCGTCTGGGGCGTGCTGCCCGTCTCGCTGCTGAGCATCGCGCTGTCGGTGCTGCTGGGCCTGTGGATCAAGCGGGTGGTGCGGCAGAGCAAGGAGCGCGGGCTGCTCATCGAGGAACTGCGGCGCAGCCGGGAGCGGGTGGCCCGGCTGTCCCACGAGGCCGGTATCTCCGCCGAACGCGAGCGGCTGGCCCGGGAGATCCACGACACCCTCGCGCAGGGCCTGACCAGCATCATCAGCCTGGTCCAGGCGGCGGAGTCGGAGGTGCACGGCGCACCGGACCAGGCGGTGAACCATCTGTCGCTGGCCGGGCGGGTGGCCAAGGAGTCCCTCGCCGAGGCCCGTGACTTCGTGGCGGCCCTCACCCCGCCCGCGCTGCGCGGCGGCTCGCTGGTGCAGGCGGTGCGCCGTCAGGCGGACGGGCTGATCGCCGAGACCGGCCTGGAGGTGCGGTGCTCGGTCAGGGGCGAGGAGCAGCCCATGCCGATGGCGGTCAGCGTCGTGCTGCTGCGCTCGGTGCAGGAGGCGATCGCGAACGTCCGCAAGCACGCCAAGCAGGCCCGTACGGTGGATGTGATCCTGGTCTTCGACGCGTCCGGCGTCCGGCTGCTGATCCGCGACGACGGCGAGGGCTTCACCCCGGACGGCACGCAGGAAGGCTACGGGCTGCGCGGGATGCAGGCCCGGATGGAGGAGATCGACGGAATGGCGTCCATCACCAGCAGCCCCGGGCGGGGCACCACCGTCGAGGTGAACGTGCCGGCGACGGCGCTGGCCGGGGAGGCAGTGAATGGCTGACCAGGAGATCCGGGTCCTGCTGGCGGATGACCATCCCGTGGTGCGGGAGGGCCTGAGCGCCATGCTGGAGTCCGCCGACGGCATCACCGTCGTCGGACAGGCCGGTTCCGGCGAGGAAGCAGTGGTCCAGGCGATGGCCCTGCGGCCGGACATCATCCTGCTGGACCTGCGCATGGGCGGGATGGACGGGGTCGAGGCCACCACGCAGATCCTCGGCAAGGTGCCCGGCTGCAAGGTCGTCATCGTGACCACGTACGAGGATGACTCCGACATCCTGCGCGCGGTGGAGGCGGGCGCCGCGGGCTATCTGCTGAAGGGCAGTTCACGCCAGGAGCTGATCGGCGCCGTACAGACCGCGGCGCGCGGCGAGACGGTGCTCACCCCGTCCCTCGCGGGCAAGCTGCTGCGCACCCGGGTGGCCGAGCCGTCCCCGCTGTCCGGCCGGGAGCGCGAGGTGCTGCGGCTGGTCGGCCAGGGGCTGACCAACGCGGAGATCGGCGCCAAGCTGTTCGTGGCCGAGGCCACGGTGAAGACGCATCTGCTGCGTTCGTTCAAGAAGCTCGGCGTCTCCGACCGCACGGCGGCGGTGATGACGGCGATGGAGCGCGGACTGCTGTCCTGACCCTCCGCTGACCTGCCCCTCCCGCTGACCTGACCGTGCCTATACGGTGCCCGTCAGGCTGCTGTCGGAGAGCTTGGCGGGCAGATCGCGGCGGCGCTTGACGTTCAGCTTGCGGTAGATGCGGGTCAGGTGCTGCTCCACCGTGCTGACGGTGACGAACAGCTTGGAGGCGATCTCCCGGTTGGTGTTGCCGTGCGCGGCCAGCAGCGCGACCCGCACCTCCGCCTCCGTCAACGCCTCCACGTCGCGCTGCGGTTCGGCGTCGCCGCCCGGCTGGGCGGGGGCCGGGGCGAGTTCGCCGGAATCCGCCTGCCGGGGCATCAGCTCCCGGCACAGCGGCTCGGCGCCGCAGGTCTTGGCCACGTGCCAGGCCTTGCGGACGAAGACCCGGCCCCGGTTGAAGTCGCCCAGCGCGCGGTAGGCGCGGCCGAGTTCACCGAGGGCGACGGCGAGCTGGATGCGGTCGTCGCCGCCCTCCAGCACCTCGACGGCCTCCTTGAGCCGCGGCAGCCGCCGCCTGAGCTGGTCGGTGCGGGCCAGGACGACCAGCAGCGCGCCGCGCAGCCGGGTGTCACCGGCGCCCCGACGCAGCTGTTCCTCGGCGAGGGAACGCGCCTGGGCGGGGTTGCCGAGGGCGAGCCACGCCTCGGCGGCGTCCAGCCGCCACGGCGTCAGCAGGGGCGTGTCCATGCGCCAGGACTCGGCCAGCTCCCCGCACGCCTGGAAGTCGCCGAGGGCGGCGTGGTAGCGGCCGGTGGCCAGGTGGCAGCGGCCGCGGGCGCGCAGGTAGTACATCCCGGGGACGGTGCGGAACAGCCCGTCGGGGAGGGGCTGTTCGAGCAGCGCCATGGCCTCGTCGTGGTGGCCCATCCCGGTCTCGGCCTGGATCAGCGCGGACAGCAGCAGGCCGATGCCCACCCCCCAGCCCGGGGCGGGGATCTGCGCCAGGGCGCTGCGCGCCTGGTGCGCGGCGACCTGGAGGTCGCCCTGGCGCAGGGCGATTTCGGCCCGTACGGCGGACAGCATCGCCTGCCAGGCGGGGACGCTGCGGGAGGAGCATTCGCCGAGCAGCCGTTCGCACCAGGACAGGGCGAGGTCCAGGCGGTCGACGACGACGAGCGCGTACAGGGCGATGACCAGCGGCTGGAGGGTGTTGTCGCCGAGGTGGTAGCGCTGGAGGACGCGTTCGGCCTCGATGACCGCCTGGTCGGCCCGGCCCTCGGTGAAGGCGGCGGTCAGGGTGGCGGCGGCGTGTGCGTGGGCGAGGTCGGCCACGTCGTGGGGGGAGCCGGTGGCCTTCGCGGCGCCCGCGCCGAGGGTGGGGAGGCGGTCGCGCAGCGGCGGGCTGAGCATCGTCAGCCACTGGACGGAGGCCGAGAGGGCGGCGCTCATCGCGGGGTCGCCGCCGTCGCCGGCGCCGGGGCCCGCCGTGCGGTTCAGCGCGGTGATGGCGTCGGCGGCCGCGTCCAGCCGCCCCGACCAGGCGAGGTACGAGGCGATGGGGGCGATGTCGCGCGGGGCGAGCCAGCCCTTCTCGGCCTCCTCGGTGAGCGACGGCAGATAGCCCTCGGCGACTGCCGGGCCGACCCGCCAGGCGACGCTGACGAGCCGCGCCTTGAGGGCGGTACGGGTGGGGCCCGGCTCGCACGCGTGGTGGGCGTGTTCGAGGCAGCGGAGCGCGACGTCGACTTCCTTCTGCACCAGCGCGTATTCGGCGGCCTCGCGCAGGACGGGCACGGTCCAGGACTCGCCGTCCTGGCGGGCGCGGACCAGATGGCGGGCGACGTCGAGCGCGGAGGCGCCGTCGGCGTGCAGCAGCCGGGCGGCCCGGGCGTGCAGGTCGTGGCAGAGGGCGGCGGGGGCCGCGTCGAGGACGGCGGTACGGGCCACCTCGTCGCGGAACCGGCCGTGTTCCAGGATCCCGCACTCGTGCAGGTCCTGGACGCCCTGCTCGACCGTGCTGACGTTCAGGTCGAGGAGGCCGCTCAGGGACCGCGGGGAGCGGGCGTCGCCGAGGACGGCGACACCGCGGGCGATCGCCGCCACATCGGGCTCGCCGCGGTACAGACAGCCGAGGACGGCCTGGGCGAACGCCTCGCCGGGCGCCGGGCGCTGGAGGGCCTCGCCGTGTTCGCCCCCGGCCCGCCAGTCGTCCAGCAGGGCGCGCAGCAGCAGCGGGTTGCCGCCGGAGAGGCGGTGGCATTCGGGGGCGAGCCGGGAGGCGACGGGGGCGGACAGCGTGTTCGACAGCGCCTCGGCGACGCCCGCCTCGGTGAGCATGGGCAGCCGCATCCGCACACAGTTGGGCTGGCGGAGCAGTTCGGCGTGAAAGGTCAGCTGCTGCTGGCGCAGCCGGGGGGATTCGGTGAGGACGATGAGAACCCTCGCCTGGCGGACCCGGCGGGCGAGGTGGAGCAGGAATTGCAGGGAATGGTCGTCGCCGCAGTGCACGTCGTCGACGGCGATGACGAGGGTGCGTTCGTCGACCAGTCGCAGCAGCACCGAGGAAATCTGGGACATCACGTGCATGCGCGCCGCGGCGGTACTCTCCGGGCCGATGTCGGAAAGCAGGGCGACCGCCTCGGAGCGGACGTCCGGGGGCATCGCGGCGTTGTCGAAGATCTTTCGGAGAATACCGAAGGGTAGTTCGCGTTCGGCCCGCGAACCGGTCACTTCGAGGAGCAACGCACCGCTTTCGATGGCCTGTTCGGCAAAGCTGTCCAGCAGCCGGGTCTTTCCACTGGCCACCGCGCCGCTGACAAGCGCCAGCCGACCTCTGCCCTGTGTGGCGCCGTGCAGCATGTCACGCAGGACGGAGAGGCGGCTCTCCCATTCGAAAAGGTTTGCGGGCACAGGTCTTATCCCCCGATGAAGCATCACCTCATGCCCCCGGCGGTGACGCCGGGGGCCGGAAACGTGACGCAGGGCTTTTCTTGCGTTTCGATCGTGCTGACGAATCGTCGCCGGGGTGAGGGCCGGGTCAGGGCCTCGACACCGAAAGCGCCTCGGATACCAGGTTCGTAATCTCCGCTTGATGGTTGGCCAAGAAGAAGTGACCGCCGGGGAACACCCTGATGTCGAACCCGCCGGTGGTGTGCGACCGCCACGCCTCCGCCTCGTCCCGGCTGGTCCTGGGGTCGCTGTCGCCGGTCAGCACGGTGATCGGTGCGCGGACGGCGGCGTCCGGCTCGGAGCGGTAGGTCTCGATCGCCTTGTAGTCGCTGCGGATCGCAGGCATCACCATGCGCAGGATCTCCTCATTTCCGAGGACCCGTGCATCGGTTCCGCTCAGCACCTTCATTTCGCGCACGATGCCGTCATCATCACGCCGGTGCACATTCTCGTCCCGGTAACGGGACGGCGCCCGGCGGCCCGAGGCGAAGAGGACGACCGGGGAGAACTCCGGGTCGGCCGCCTCCAGCCGACGCGTCACCTCGAACGCGAGGACGGCGCCCATGCTGTGGCCGAAGAAGGCGATCGGCAGATCGAGCCAGGGCTTCAACTCCGCGGCGATGGCGTCCGCGTACTCCCCGATGTTTTCGATCCGCGGGTCCAGACGCCGGTCCTGACGCCCCGGATACTGGAGGGAGAGGACGTCGACGGACGGCGAAAGCGCCTGGGACACCGGGAAGAAGAACGACGCCGAACCCCCGGCGTGCGGCAGACAGACCAGCCGCACACGGCTGTCGGGCGCCGGATGGAACCGTCGTATCCAGACGCTGTCTTCTTGCTGAGCACCCATGTACGTGAAAAGTCTTTCCCTGGTGAGGTTCGCCGTCGCAACAGCCGCTCAACACACCAGCACACACCAGAAGATGACGCGCCGGAAGATGCGCCGGAAGAGGCTGCCCCTAAATGTTCTAACACGACAATTCATGTAGGGGGCACCCCTAATGCGAGGGGTCACCCCCACGAGTGGGGTCTTGGAGCGCGCGCTGCTGCCGCGCGCCCCCCGCGAGCGCCTCCGCCAGGTCGTCCAGCGCCTCCACCAGCAGCTCGGCACTGCGCACCGCGACCCCCTGCCGCTCCCCGGCGCGCTCCTGCCAGTGCTCCAGCGACTCCTGTACGGCGGTCCAGTCCAGCGGCCGCCGCTCCCGTACCGCCTCCACGGCCTTCGGGACCGCCGTCCGCAGCGCCGCCGCGAACTCCTCGGCCTCCGGCGACGGGGCCGCATCGCGGTCCGGAAGATGCGCCTCCAGCAGCATGGTGACCCGGCCCGTGGTGGACAGCGCGGTCTGCGCCGCCTGCGCCGCCCGGCGGCCGAGCCCGCGATGGCGCACCGGTTCCCGGCGGGCCCGGCCCTCCAGTTGCTCGTACTCGCTGCGGGCCGCCCGCGCGTCCAGCAGCGCCTCCCGCACCTGGCGGGGGCGGCGCTCGGCGGGGCGGGCGTGGGCGTCGAAGACGGCGATGGCGTACTGGCCGCCCGTGGCCAGCCAGTCGGCCAGCCGGTCGCGCAGCAGCGGGGTCTCCCAGGCGGGGAACACCACGTACGAGGCCATCGCCATCAGCCCGCCCAGCAGCGTCAGCGCCACCCGCGCCTGCACGGTCTGGCCGACCTCCGCGCCCGCGATGCCGAGCAGGAAGACCACGTACGCGCTCACGCACAGCGAGGCCACGATGAAGCCGGTGCGCAGCAGCATGAACATGAAGGCCGCGCACACCACGGCCAGCGTGGCGCTGACATACGGGTCCGGGTGGGCCAGCGTCACCACCAGCCCGCCGATCAGGACCCCGGCCAGGGTGCCGCAGAAACGGGCGACCCCGCGCGAGAAGGTCTGGCCGAAGTCCGGGCGCAGCACCATCACCGAGGTCAGCGGCGCCCAGTAGCCGTGGCCGAACGGCAGCACGGCGCCCAGCAGATAGCCGCAGACCGCCACCACCGTGAGGCGCACCGCGTGCCGCAGGATCCGCGAGTCCCAGCGGGCCTCGCGGCGCAGGGCCCGCAGCGCCACCGGTATCAGGCCGGGAACGGTGGGGCGGGGCAGATGGCGGCGGTCCTTGGTGCCCTCGGAGGTCACCGCCTCCACCCGCTCGTCCGAGGACTCCACGACATCGTTCACCAGGGCCATCAGCTTCAGCGCGGCGCGGCGGGCCGCGCCGTTGAGCATCGGGCCGCTCTCCGGCACCTCCAGCACCGCCATCGCCTCGGGCGGCAGCCGGACCGGCCTGCTGCGGCGGACGGCGTGGGCCACCGCGTCCAGCACGGTGGCGGTCGCGGCCAGCAGCTCGCGCACCCGGTCGCGCTCGGGCCCGAGCATCGGGGCGCCGACCACCGGGTCGGCCATCGAGGCGAGCACCGGCCGGATCCGCTCGGCCAGCAGCCGGTAGCCGCGCAGCTGGCTCGGGCGCCGCTTCGCCGCGCGCGGGGTGACGGCGGCGGCGCTGCGGGCGTCCATCAGCGGCTGCGGGCCGTCGTCCAGGGCGGCCAGGGCGAGTTGTGGATCG
>NZ_RIBZ01000045.1:0-2837 GCF_003721215.1 Streptomyces botrytidirepellens | reverse complement strand
GCGAAGACCGAGGCCGCGCTGGACGCGCAGGTGGATCAGATCGCGTCTCTCGCGGGCAGCGCCGGGTCAGTGGATATCGGTTTTTCGTTGGCTGTCGGGCGGTCGGTGTTTGAGCATCGGGCGGTGTTGCTGGCCTCTGAGGAGGGTGTGGTCGAGGCTGCTCGGGGTGTTGTCGGGGACGGGCCGTTGGCTGTGGTGTTCTCGGGGCAGGGTGCGCAGCGGCTGGGTATGGGCCGGGAGTTGTATGGCCGGTTCCCGGTGTTCGCAAAGGCGCTGGACGCCGTACTTGCGCACCTTGGCGATTCGGTGCGCGAGGTGATGTGGGGCGAGGACATCGAGGCCCTGAACAGCACCGGGTCGGCCCAGCCCGCCCTGTTCGCCGTCGAGGTGGCGCTGTTCCGGCTCGTGGAGTCCTTTGGTGTGCGGCCGGACTTCGTGGGTGGGCATTCGATCGGCGAGGTCGCGGCCGCCCACGTGGCGGGTGTCCTGTCGCTTGAGGACGCGTGTGCTTTGGTGTCCGCGCGGGCTCGGTTGATGCNGCCCACGTGGCGGGTGTCCTGTCGCTTGAGGACGCGTGTGCTTTGGTGTCCGCGCGGGCTCGGTTGATGCAGGCGCTGCCGCCCGGTGGGGCGATGGTGGCGGTCGAGGCGACCGAGGACGAGGTCGCGCCGTTGCTGTCCGATCAGGTGTCGATCGCGGCGGTGAATGGGCCCTCCTCGGTGGTGGTCTCCGGCGATGAGGTTGCGGTGCTGGAGGTTGCGGCGCGGTTTGAGGCCGAGGGGCGGCGTACGAGCAGGCTCGCGGTGAGTCACGCGTTCCACTCGCCGCTCATGTCTTCGATGCTGGATGATTTCCGTGCTGCCGTGGCTGGTCTGGAGTTCGGTGAGCCCACGATTCCGGTGGTGTCGAATCTGACCGGTGCCCTCGCTGCGGCGGGGGAGTTGTGTTCGGCGGAGTACTGGGTGCGGCATGTGCGGGAGACCGTACGGTTCGCCGATGGTGTTCGGGCGTTGGCCGGGGCCGGGGTGGGGACGTTCCTGGAGCTGGGGCCGGATGGTGTGCTGTCGGCCCTGGTGCGGGAGTCGGCACCGGACGTAGCCGAGGTCGTTCCTGCTCTTCGTAAGGATCGTGGCGAAGAACTGGCTTTGGCGACCGGTCTGGCTCGTCTGCACGTGACCGGCGTGGGCGTGGACTGGCGGGCGTTCTTCACCGGTACCGGCGCCCGGCAGGTCGAACTGCCCACCTACGCCTTCCAGCGGCAGCGGTATTGGCCTGCGACTACCGCTGCTCCGGGCGATGTGCGGGCTGCCGGTCTGGCCTCGGCTGAGCATCCGCTGTTGGGTGCGGCGGTGTCGTTGGCCGACTCGGACGGTGTGGTGTTCTCCGGTCGCCTGTCGGCGGGCTCGCATCCGTGGCTGGCCGATCACGTGGTGATGGGTCGCGTTCTGGTGCCCGGTACGGCGTTCGTGGAGTTGGCGATCCGGGCCGGTGACGAGGTCGGGTGTGACCGCGTCGAGGAGCTGACCCTTGCCGCACCTCTGGTGCTGCCGGAGCAGGGCGCGGTGCAGATTCAGGTGTTCGTCGGTGAACCTGACGACTCTGGCCACCGTTCGGTGAAGATCTTCTCCCGGCCGGATGACTCCGATGAACAGCCGTGGGTCCAGCACGCCACGGGCGTCCTCGCGGCGGCAGACGAGCTGCCCGGATTTGGGTTCGATGCCGCGGTGTGGCCGCCGGTGGGCGCCGAGCCGGTCGAGCTGGACGGCTTTTATGAGAACCGGGCCGAGTCCGGCTTCGAGTACGGCCCGGTGTTCCAGGGGTTGCGGGCTGCTTGGCGGCACGGTGATGCGGTGTTTGCCGAGGTTGCGCTGCCAGAAGAGGTTGAGCCCGGTGGGTTTGGTGTGCATCCCGCTCTGCTGGACGCGGTATTGCACGCAGCGGTGTGTGCAGGTGGTGACGAGGGCGCCGAGAACGGGGTGCTCCCGTTTTCCTGGGAGGGTGTGTCGTTGTTCGCCTCGGGGGCGACGATGGTGCGTGCTCGGCTGTCGTACGGCGGGCGGGAAGCGATCAACATCGCGGTCTCGGATGCGGCAGGCGCGCCGGTCGCTTCGGTGGACGGCCTCCTGGTCCGCCCGGTAGCGGCCGAACAGTTCGGTGACGGCCAGATGGTCGGCCGGGATTCGTTGTTCCGGGTGGAGTGGGCTCCGGTGGCTGAGGGGACGGACGCCGGGCCGTCAGTGGTTGCGGTGGTCGGCCCGGACGGCGGTCTGAGTGGCGGGCTGCGGGATGCGGGGATCTCGGTAGTGGGGTGCGCGGATCTGGCCGCGTTGGCTGTGGCTGAGGCCCCGGTGCCGGATGTGGTGTTGGTCGAGGTGGAGGTGGAGCGGCCCGGTGACGGGGTGGTGGATTCCGCCCACGCCACGGTGGCGCAGACCCTGGGCCTTGTCCAGAGGTGGCTGGAGGGAGAGCGGTTCGCGGGGTCTCGTCTGGTCGTGGTGACGCGTGGTGCTGTCGGTGATCTGGCGGTGGCGTCGGTGTGGGGTTTGGTGCGGTCGGCGCAGTCGGAGCATCCGGGTCGGATCACGCTGCTGGATCTTGGTGACGGTGCTGTGTCGGGGGCGGTGTTGTCGCGTGCGTTGGCGCAGCCTGAGCCGGAGCTGATGGTTGGTGATGAGGAGGTCCTGGTCCCCCGGCTGACGCGGATGCCCGTTCCAGAGTTGCGTGCGGCGTCATGGGAGCCGCGCGGCACGGTGTTGATCACGGGTGGTACGGGTGGTTTGGGTGCGGTGGTGGCGCGGCATCTGGTGGCCGAGCGTGGTGTGCGGGATCTGCTGCTG
>NZ_RIBZ01000038.1:0-1045 GCF_003721215.1 Streptomyces botrytidirepellens | reverse complement strand
CGGGGCTCCGCCCCGGGCCCCGTTGCGGGGGCTCCGCCCCCTGCACCCCCGCCGGGGCTCCGCCCCTGAACCCCGGTCCTCAATCGCCGGACGGGCTGGGTTGTGGGGTCCCGCCCCGGACCCAGCTCCGGACGCGGAACGGGCTGGGGTGGTGGGCCCACCGCCCCGACTCCGGTTCCGGACGCGGGACGCGGGACGCGGGACGCGGGACGCGGGACGCGCCGCAGGGTCCGGAGGGCGGGCGGGCCCGGAGGGCGGCCCCGGAGGGCGGACGGGCTGAGTGGGCCCCGGACGGCGGATGGGCCCAGACGGCGGACCGGCCCGGACGGAGGATGGGCCCGGACGGCGGACGGCCCCGGACGACGGACCGGCCCGGACGACAGACGGCCCCGGACGACAGACGGGCCCAGACGGCGGGCCGGCCCGGACGACGGACAGCCCCGGACGACGGACAGGCTCAGACGACGGACGGGCCCGGACGACGGACAGGCTCAGACGACGGACGGGCCCGGACGGAGGATGGGCCCGGGGGGCGGACGGGCTGAGCGGGCTCGGGTAGGTGCGGCGCGGGGTCAGGACTCGGTTACTCGGCCCTCGGCCACCTCGAAGCGGCGGGTGGTGTGGACCGCTTCCAGCATGCGGCGGTCGTGGGTGACCAGGAGCAGCGTGCCCTCGTACGAAGCCAGGGCGGACTCCAGTTGCTCGATCGCGGGCAGGTCGAGGTGGTTGGTGGGCTCGTCCAGGACCAGCAGGTTGACGCCCCGGGCCTGGAGCAGGGCCAGGGCCGCGCGGGTGCGCTCGCCCGGGGACAGCGTGGACGCGGGGCGCAGCACATGGGCGGCCTTGAGGCCGAACTTGGCCAGCAGGGTCCGTACGTCCGCGGGCGCCATCTCCGGCACCGCCGCTCCGAAGGCGTCCAGCAGTGCCTCCCCGCCGAAGAACAGCCCGCGGGCCTGGTCGACCTCGCCGACCACCACGCCCGGCCCGAGTGACGCATGGCCCTCGTCCAGCGGGAGGCGGCCGAGGAGGGCGGCCAGCAGGGTGG
>NZ_RIBZ01000047.1:0-20011 GCF_003721215.1 Streptomyces botrytidirepellens | reverse complement strand
CGGTCTCGGATCAGGAACTTCGCCTTGCTGCCCGCATCCTCGAGGTCCATGAGGAGGTTGCGTCCGAGCTGCACGATCCACTCCGCGGTGGGGTGTGCGGTGGCGCCGAGGGTCCGGATGCGCCTGGTGGTGTGCTCGATGACGGCGAAGGCGTACAGGCACGTCCCCGTCAGCGTGCGGACTTCGAAGAGATCGCAGGCGAGTAGAGCTTGGGCCTGGCTGCGGAGGAAGTCGGCCCAGGTGGTGCTCTGCCGTTCGGGCGCGGGTGGGATGCCGTGCTCGCGGAGGATTTCCGTAAGTTGTTTGGTGGCCCGGGAGGGCCGGATGTGGCTGATGAGGATCTTGCCTTGAGCGTGGCTCTCTGGGAGTGGCCGTCTGGTTCTCCGGGGCGCCCTGGCTGCTGATTGAGATGTGCGTTTCGGTCGCTGATTACGGAGATGACAGCGGGGTGTTCCTCGGGCCGGCAGAAATGCTGTTGGGAACGAGGAGGGCACATGAGCAAGGGGCGGGCTCGAGTGTGGGCCGGTGTCGACGCGGGCAAGGGGCATCACTGGGCGGTGGTGGTCGATGAGACCGGCGTGACGGTGTGGTCCAAGAAGGTCGGCAACGATGAGTTGGCGATCCTGGGTGCGCTCGGCGAGATCCTGGAGTTGGCCGACGTGGTCCACTGGGCCGTGGACATCTCCGGTACCGCTTCCGCGTTGCTGCTGGCTCTGCTCGCAGCTCATGGACAGCACGTTGTCTACCGGCCGCGCGGTCAACCGGGTGTCAGCGGCTTACCGGGGTGAGGCCAGGACTGGCTCCCGCGACGCCTATGTCATCGCCGAGACCGTCCGGCACCGCCGGGACTTCGCCTCGATTGATGTGCCCGCGCAGTTGGCCGCTGACCTCGCGCTGCTTACCGCCTATCGCACTGACCTCGTGGCTGACCGGATACGGATGATCAACCGTATCCGCGATGTGCTGACCGGTGTCTTCCCTGCGTTGGAGCGGGCCTTTGATTACTCGGCGCACAAGGGCGTGCTGGTCCTGCTGACCGGCTACCAGTTGCCAGCTGCTATCCGGCGCCGCGGGAGGGCCCGGCTTGCTGCGTGGCTTGCCCATCGCAGTGTCCGAGGTGCCGACGCCGTTGCTGCCGTCGCTCTGGAGGCGGCTCAGGCCCAGCAGACCGTGCTTCCTGGTGAGGATGTCGCCGGCCAGATCGTTGCCGATNGGCCCAGCAGACCGTGCTTCCTGGTGAGGATGTCGCCGGCCAGATCGTTGCCGATCTGGCTGCTCAGGTCTTGGCCTTGGATGACCGGCTCAAGCGGATCGACCGGCAGATCCGCGACACGTTCCGTTGCCATCCGCAGGCGGAGATCATTGAGTCCCCTGCCCGGAATGGGCCCGATACTTGGGGCGGAGTTCGTCGTCGCGGCCGGTGACTTGTCCGCGTATGTGGATGCCGGCCGTCTCGCTTCGGCGGCCGGGCTGGTGCCGGTCCCGCGTGACTCGGGGCGCCGGAGTGGCAATCTGCACCGGCCCAAGCGCTACAGCCGACGCCTGCAGACGGGTGTTCTACATGTCCGCGCAGGTCAGCGTCACTCGTGAGGGGCCGAACCGGGACTTCTACCTCAAGAAGCGAGGTGAGGGTTGCAAGCACGTCCAGGCCGTCATCGCCCTGGCCCGCCGACGAGCGAGCGTGTTGTGGGCACTCCTACGCGACAACCGGGTCTTCACTCCTGCTCCACCGATGACGCGAGCGGCTTGACTTCGGCATTGAGACTCCCACACCGCCGAGGCGGCGATGCGATACCCGAGTTGGGCAAGTTCCCTTGGATCCGCCGGTGCCCCCACGTGAGATTCTCCCTCTCGCCAGCCGCAGGACGAGCTTCTTGATCGCTGCCGTGGTGGGTGGGCGGCCGGTGCCCCGGCGCGCGGTGTAGTCCCACTTTGCGGCGATGAATCTGCGGTGCCAGGCAAGCAGGGTGCCAGGGGTGACGGGGAAGATCTTGAGCCAGTGGCGCTGGGGTATCAGCCCGGACAGGGCGGCGAACCAGAACCGGTCGGCGGGCTCATAACGGACCGGTCCGGCCAACTGGCGGCGCAGGACCGCGTTCTCGTGCCGCAGCACCAGCAGTTCCGCGTCCTTCGCCGTCCCGCGGCGGTAGCTTCCGGGGCCCCTTGTACAGCAAGGACATGATCCCAGCGGGCTGACCGCATCCTGCTCACCTGCGGCGATGACTTTTCGAGCGGCACAGGGCTGACGAGTACCGCACCACGTTGCCCGGGTTGCCTCTTCATCCGCAGAAAACGCCCAGCTCAGCCGCCTGATCGCAATATTGACACCCTTCAGGGTTCCTCAGGTGCGAGCCCACTTCTGGTGCGGCCGGCCGTTGCAGGTCCACAGGATCACCGCGGTTCCGTTGACGGTGCCCGCCTGGCTGACATCGAGGCACAGTCCCGAGTGAACGTTGCGGATCGAGCCATCGGAGGTGAGCGTCCACTTCTGGTTGTTCTGTCCGTTGCACGGCCAGGTGACCACAGGGGTGCCGTTGGTGGTGCCCTGGTTGTAGGCGTCCAGGCACTTGTCGCCGTAGACGCGGATCTCGCCGCCAGGCCACGTGGTCCAGGACTGGTTCGCTGCGGTGTGGCAGTCCCAGATCAGTACGGTGGCGCCAGACGCGGTGGAGGCGTCGTCGACATCCAGGCAGCGGCCCGAGCCGGCACCACGCAACCGGGATGTCGTGTTCTCCAGCGGGATGCCCCCGGACACCCGGTACAGAGCGACGCCATGTGCCGGCACGCTCGCGGAGATCTGACCGCCGGTGGTGGATGTTGCCCCGGTCCACAGGTCGGTCAGGGTGAACGTTCCGCCGGACAGCCCGATCTGGGCCGCCGTAGTGGTGATCGCGGTGGTTCCGCCGCCGCGGTTGAACAGACCGACGGCGACCGAGCCGTCGGACAGGGGTTTGGCGAACACCTCGGCGGCGCCGTCGTCGCGTACCCGTCGTCCGCCCGCGCCCAGGGCGTCCTGGTTCACGGCCAGCAGACGTGGATTGCGCAGGATGGCGCTGACCTCGGCGGACATGGTGCGGATGTCGTTGCCCGCCATCAGGGGCGCGGCCATCAGAGCCCACAGCGCGAAATGTGACCGGGACTCGGTGAGCGTGAGCCCCGGTCTGCCGACCACCAGCATGTCCGGGTCGTTCCAGTGGCCGGGGCCGTTTTGGGCGGCCAACGGAGCGTTGATGTCGATGACGTTTCCCACGCCCATCGGATAGCTGTTGGTGTTGCCGTTCTGCCAGATGTCCAGCAGGTCCTCGGTGGTGCGCCACAGGTCGGCGACCTGACCCCAGTCGTAGGTGGGGCCGGTGACGGCGTGGAAGCTGTTGGGGTTGATGCTGTAGACGATGGGACGTCCCGTGGCGCGGAGGGCGTCTCGCATGAGCGTGAACCGGACGATCTGCTCCTCGCGGGTGCCCTCGGGAGAGCACCAGTCGTACTTCAGATAGTCCACGCCCCAGGAGGCGAAGGTGTTGGCGTCCCGCACCTCGTGTCCGCTGCTGCCGGTTGAGCCGGGGTAGGTGCCGACGCGCTGGGCGCAGGTGCGCTCGGTGGGCACCTGGTAGATCCCGAACTTGAGCCCGCGGCTGTGGATGTAGTCGCCCAGCGCCCTCATGCCGCTGGGGAACTTCGTCGGATGCGCGCGCAGGTTGCCTTGGGCGTCGCGCTGGGGATCGAACCAGCAGTCGTCGACCACGACGTAGTCGTAGCCGGCGTCCCGCATGCCCGAACTCACCATGGCGTCGGCGGCCTGTCGGATCACCGTCTCGTTGACGTTGTTGCAGCCGAAGCTGTTCCAGCTGTTCCAGCCCAGCGGCGGGGTGAGCGCCGGGCTTCCGGGCGCGGCCTGAGCCGGCGGCTGGGCCGGCACGGAGGAGAGCAGCGTCAGCGCGACAGCCGCCGCTGCCAGCAGACGCGGCAGACGTCCGCGGATTGACGTACGCATCGTCTGGTCCTTCCACGAGTGACCTGGGGCGCCGGGCCGCGTCGAGCCGTGATGGCCGGGCACCGTCGATGACGTGAGCATGACATGACACCGAGGGTGGATCCCGGAAGTGATCCACCCCCGGGGTGCTCGTGCCGTCAGGCTAGAACTGCGTGAAGAACCTCCACGTCTCGCCGGGGAGCCAGGTTCTGGAGCCACTGTCCCCGGGAGCTCCGTCCTGTGGTGCGGCGATGTGGCCTCCGTCGAACGCGGCCCAGGCGACCGGCCGTCCGGCGGCGCACCCGGAGTAGGTGGTGGTGATGTGCCGCAGGCTGCCCCGGGGCGGCTCGGGCGGGTTCTGGGTGGTGCAGCCGTTGTTCCTGACGAACCGGTCTCGCATCGACCGTGCGTTGGCGATGTTGTCGCTGACGCCGTGCGCCGCGAAGTACGCGACGGCCCCGGTGCCGCCGCTACAGCCGCTGATCTGGCCGGGAGCGCCGTAGGCCGCGACCGCGCGGAAGACGTTCGGCCGGGAGCAGGCGAGCGAGTAGCTCATGGCGCCGCCATAGCTGAAGCCCAGGGCGAACCGCCGCGTCGTGTCGACGCAGAGGTTTCCTTCGACCCTCCTGAGGATGTCGTCGACAAAGGTCACGTCCTCGCCGCCGGCGTTGGCCCAGCCATTGTTGAGGCCCTGGGGCGCGACGAAGACGGCGCTGTTGTTCGCCAGCCGCTTGAGCCCGTAGTAGGACCAGACGTCCCGCTCCACGGTCTGCCCGGTGGCGACGTCGGTGGCGGTGCCTCCCCACCAGTGGAATCCCAGGACCAGCCGGTAGGGGCGGTTGCGGTCGTAATTGTCGGGAACGTCCAGGATGAAGCTGCGGCTCTTGCCGCCGCTCTGCATCGTGTACGTGCCGTCCCGGAGCGTTGGGGCCTGGCCGCATCCGGCGGCCGCCGACGCGGTGCCCGCCCGCGTGGCGGACGTGCGTTCGCCGTGGCTGCTGCTCACCGCCGGGCCGCCCGTGGCCATGACGAGCGCCGCTGCGACGGCGACGGGCACGAGTAAGAGCTCACGCAGCGACATCCGTGACGTCCTGGGGTGGTGAGCGATGGGCATGGGCATGTACCTCTCCTTTCACCGGGATGGAAAGCGTCATCAGACGTCTGTACTCGAGCCCGCGGTCATGTGAATGTCCGGTCGGGGTCACCGGCGGACGACCGCGTTCAGGGCGTGGTCAGTTCGAAGCGGCTGACGGTCACCGTGCCGCCGAGTGCCCGGGTGGCGTGGTTGAAGATGGCATAGCGGTAGCCCATGAAGAACTGCCAGGCGTTGTTGAGGGTGAAGGCGGGGCCGAGGGGCGCGTAGGTGCTGCCGTTGGTGCTGTAGGAGAACCGGGCTTGGCGGCCGGTGCCGGGTCGGATGTCGGTGGCGGCGCGCAGCCAGATGCGGGTGCCGGTGATGGCCGTGGTGGCGCGCTCGGTGCCGGTGCCGGTGGTGTTCCAGTTGCTGTCCATGGTCAGGCCGTCGACCATGGCCAGGCGGGTCGTGCCGTTCTCGCGTTTGAGGCCGATCCAGGCGGAGGAGTCGCGAAGCATGGCGAGGCCGGCTCGGTCGCCGTCGCGCGTCTGGGCGTGGTCGAGGGTGATGGTGGCGGTGGAGGTGGGGCCCTGGATGCGGTGGGTGAGGGTGTTGCGGGCGGCGTAGAGGTCGTTGGTGACGGTGGCGGTGGTCAGGCGTAGGCCGTCGTTGACGGACCACCGACCGTTGTCGGGGTTGTGGTTCCACTCCCAGGCGGGTTTGAGGGTGGTCCCCTGGAAGGTGTCGACGCCGATGAGGGGTTCGACCTGACGGGGTGGTGGGGGGAGGCTGGGGGTGGGGTAAGCGGTGCCCCAGGCACCGTTCACAAGGTGCAGCTGGGGCCAGCCGTCGGATGTCCAGGTGACGGGGGCGAGGGCGGGGACGCGTCCGCCGGGGTAGGCGTCGACGAAGGCCAGGTAGTACCACTGGCCGTTCTGGGTCTGGACGAGTCCACCCTGGTGGGGGACACCGCCGCCGGGGATCGGTCCCGGCAGGTCGAGGAGGACCTGGCGGAGGGTGTAGGGGCCGAAGGGGCCCGAGGTGGACTTGAGGATGTACTGCCCGTTGGCCGGGCGGGTGAGGAAGATGTAGTAGTTCCCGTTGATCTTGTAGAAGCGGGAGCCCTCCAGTGTTCCAATGCCGGCGGGGGTGGAGAACACCTGCTGGGCGCGGACCTGGCTGCGGGCGTCCGGGGAGAGTTGGGCGACGCTGATCTGCGTGTTGCCGTAGGCCACGTAGAGGGTGTCGTCGGTGTCGACGAGCAGCCCGGCGTCGTAGTAGACGTGCGGCAGGTCGGCGTGCCGGGTCCAGGGGCCCTCGACCGACGTGGCGGTGTAGATGTAGGTGCGGGCGAAGTCGATCTGGCCCAGCCAGTAGAACGTGCGGTTCCTCGGCCGGTAGGCCAGCGACGACGCCCAGATGCCCCTCACGTAGCCACGCCCGCCGTTCAGGTCGTACTTGGCCCCGAAGTCCAGACGTGGTACCGAGTGGCCGGCGAACTCCCAGTTGACCAGGTCGTAGGAGCGCAGGATCGGTGCACCTGGCGAGTAGTGCATCGTCGAGGCCGAGTAGTAGTACGTGTCACCGACCCGGATGATGTCGATGTCGGCGAAGTCCTGCCAGATCACCGGATTGGTGAACGAGGCGGCGCCCACATGAGGCTCCTGGGTCGCCGCACGAGATAACGCGGCGTGTGCCGACTGCGCGCTGACCAGTGGCATCGCGGCTCCTGCGGCCAGTCCGGTGGCGGTGGTCAGTATTCCCCGGCGGCTGGGGAAGTGTGGCTGTTCGGATGCGGGCACGGGTATCACTCTTCTCGGCGGGCGGGACGGAGGGCCGGGAGTGCGACGTGGTGCGCGGTTGTTGCTGCTCCGAGCGCCCGGGCCGCTTCCACCGGGCGTTCGCTTCGGGTCTCCGTACGTCGGATTCCGGAGGTGCGTGCTCGCCATGCCCCGTGGATCTCGTCGGGTTGGTCGGGTCGGTGGTGGACGACGGCCGGAGTTCCGGACGGATGCGGGAGCGCTCCCATGACAGTGTGTGCAGAAAGATCCCTCTTCACCGCAGGCTCCTGAGCGAACGATTTTGGGGAGTTCTACCGATCGTTATGGCGGTGAGGGGACCGTAGAAGTACCTCCTTGTGCCGTCAAGCCCCTGCGGTGGCCCTTGTTGCGGACAGGAGTGTTCTCTTCGAAAGGATCGGAGCGGCCAGTACACTGCCCCGTATGTGCTCAGCCGGCGGCCGCCAGGGCGAATCGCTGACCATCGCGCAGATCGCTCAGCGCGCCGGGGTCTCCGTAGCCACGGTCTCCAAGGTCGTCAACGGGCGGGCGGACGTGGCCCCGACGACCCGCTCGTTGATCGAGGGCATCATCCGCCGGCACGGGTACCGGCGGCAGAAGGCGGCGGGCCCCGCCGCCCTGCTCGAACTGGTCTTCCACGAGGTGCGCGGGCCCTACCCGACCGAGATCTTCCGCGGCGTCCAGCGAGTGGCCGCCGAACACCAACTAGCCGTCGTGGTTTCCGAGTTACGGGGCCGCCACACCCCGGAGCGAGGCTGGGTCGAGGGTGTGCTGGCCCGCCGCCCGACCGGTGTCGTCTCGGTGTTCTCAGGACCCAGCGGCGAGCAGGCCGAACAACTGCGCACCCGGGGCATACCGTTCGCGCTCGTCGATCCGACTGGGGATCCCGACCACGACGCCCCGTCGGTGAGCGCGAGCAACTGGAGTGGCGGGCTGTCGGCGACCCGGCACCTCTTGGAGCTCGGGCACCGGCGCATCGCCGTCATCACGGGAGGGGAGCACGTCCTGGCCGGCCGGGCCAGGCTGGACGGTTACCGGGCCGCCCTCGACATGGCCGGCATTCCGATCGACCCCGCCCTCGTCCGCGTCGGCGACTTCCAGATCCTGGACGGACTCAAGCACACCCGGGACCTGCTGCGCCTCCCGGAGCCGCCGACCGCCGTCTTCACCGGCAACGACGGTCAGGCGCTCGGCGTCTACCGCGCGGCGGCCGAGGCCGGGCTGCGCGTTCCCGAGGACCTGAGCGTCGTCGGATTCGACGACCTCTTCCCGAGCCGGTGGCTCACCCCGCCACTCACCACCGTGCGCCAGCCGCTCGCCGAGATGGCCGCCACCGCCGCCGGCATGGTGATTGCCCTTGCCCAGGGTCGGCCGCTCGAGCGCGGACGCGCGGAGCTCGCCACCGAACTTGTCGTCCGCGGGAGCACCGCTCCTTTTCGGGGCTGACAATCGAAACGATCGCGACTCGCTGACCAGGGCGGACACGGTCCGGACAGGGCAGTTCGCCCCTGAAGGGTTGTGGGTGCCGAAAAGTCCATCCGCGCAGGTGAAAGAACGGATCACGTTGTCTTGCCGATGGCGGGTGGGCGGTGTTCCGGCGCGTCGGCGTTGACCGACATAATGATCAATTGTGTTACTGCGCCTGGCCTATCCGACGGTAACGAACGCCTTCGCCGCACTACGGCTGCTGCCGCTGTTCGCGCCCCAGGACCGCACTTTCCTCGCTGCCTTGCTCCATCGCCTTCCCAAGCAGCGCCTCCGTCGGCTTCGACTGCTGGTGACGCCGGACACCGTACTTCGCTGGCACCGCGACCTGCTGCGCCACAGGCACGCCGTGCGTTCACGCCCACATCGCACGGGTCGGCCGCGAACGGTCCGGTCCATCCGGCTACTCGTGATCCGGCTGGCGAAGGAGAACCCGACTTGGGGGTATCGCCGGATACACGGCGAGCTCACAGTGCTCGGGATCAAGGTCGCAGCCCGATGGTCCGGGAGATCCTGCGCGCCGCAGGAATCGACCCGGCGCCGCAGCGCACGGACGCGACATGGGCCGCTTTCTTGCGCTCACAGGCCGATGCCCTGCTGGCGTGCGACGTCTTCGAGACCGTCACCCTCACCGGCGCGAGACTATACGTGCTGACGGTGATCGAGCAGGCCAGCCGTCGCATTAGATCGGGCCGGGAAGTACCCGCAGGTGTGCGACGCTATCCTCGCCGACGCCGGGATCCAGACCGTGCTCACCGGCGTAATGATGCCGCGGATGAACGCGGTGCCCGCACCGCGCTCTCGGCCAGGGCTCACCTCTGGGATCACGGCCCACGCCGATCAACGATCCGGACCGGAACGTCCAACTGGACGTACGCAGACGCGACCGACTCCGCGGAACCCTCCACGAGTACCGACATGCAGCCTGACTAGCGTGGACGTACTTTCCGGCACCCACAGCGATACTGCTCGGTGATGTTGGGGTTCGGTTCGAGGGTGGGGGTGGTTGCGGTCCAGCTGGCGAGGATGTCGATGGCTCGTCGTGAGGGTGATTCCGGTTCAGTGGTGTAGATGAACAGGGTGGTCTCGGGGTCGCCAGGGAGGGTGAGGGTTTCGTATTCGACGGTGAGGTCTCCGACGAGGTTGTGGCGGAGGCGTTTGGAGCCGTGGGTGCGCTGGTGGACGCGGTGTTGTTCCCACCATTGGTCGAATTCGCGGCTGTGTGCGCGTAGTTCGGTGACGAGGTCGGTGGTGGCGCGGTCGTCGGGGTTGCGGCCGACTTCGAACCGGAGGCTTTCGACGGCGGCGCGGGCTTGGTCGGGCCAGTCGAGGAAGAGGGCTCGGGCGTCGCCGTCGAGGAACATCCAGCGGGCGTAGTTGCGGTGGGCGGCGGGGAGCTGGTCGAAGTCGGTGAAGAGGGCTTTGGCCATGCGGTTGGCGGCGAGGACGTCGGTGCGGCGGCCGAGGATGAGGGCGGGTTCGCCGTCGAGGGCGCCGAGGAGCTGGTAGAGGCCGGGGCGGACGCGTTGGACGTCGTGGGTTCGGCGGGGGGTGGATGTCGAGGTCAGGCCGATGAGGTCGTTGAGGTGGGCGCGTCCGGCGGCGTCGAGGCCGAGGGCGCGGCCGATGGCTTCGACGACGGCGGCGGAGGGAGTGATGCGGCGGCCTTGTTCGAGGCGGGCGTAGTAGTCGGTGGATACGCCGACGAGGCGGGCGACTTCTTCGCGGCGGAGGCCGGGTACGCGGCGGACGCGCCCGTCGGGGGGCAGGCCGGCGCGGGCGGGGTCGATCTGGCTGCGGGCGCGCCGTAGGAAATCGGCGAGTTCTTGGTTGGTTTTGTTCACGGTTCGAGTATCCCTGGGCCGGCGCGGTCCTGGGTGGACCGGCGAGTCCTAGGTTCCGAAGACCGCGCCTCCACAGGGCGCGAGATAGGCCCCCAGAGGGGTTTGCGGTGGATCACTCTTGAAGCACGCCACCACAGGAATAGCCCGGAGGCGCATCACCGAAATCGTGAGCAAAGGACGACCATGAGTTTCCCGACGGATCGACCCGCGATGTGGTTCGTGACCGGAACTTCCCGCGGTCTGGGCCTGGAGCTGGTCACGCAGCTGCTCCAGCGCGGCGACCAGGTCGCCGCGACGACCCGTTCCACGGAGCGGCTGCTGGCAGCCCTCGGTGACCGCGTCGACACTTCGCGGCTGCTGCCGCTGACCGTCGACCTGCGTGATGACGAGCAGGTCCGGCAGGCTGTCCGCCAGGCCACGGAGCGATTCGGCAGCCTCGACGTGGTCGTCAACAACGCCGGCTACGGCTACCTGGCCGCGGTGGAGGAGACGAGTGCCCGCGAGGTTCGCGACATGCTCGACGTCCAGGTCGTCGGGGAGTGGAACGTATTGCGTGCCACGCTGCCGGTGCTTCGCGAGCAGAAGAGCGGTCATGTGGCCAACGTGTCGTCGATTCTCGGGGTGACCGCGGTTCCGGGCCTGGGGCCTCTACTGCGCGGGCAAGTTCGCGCTCGAGGGTCTCACCGAAGCGCTGGCCCAGGAGATGGCCGACTTCGACGTCAAGGTCACCATCGTCGAGCCCGGCTACTTCCGCACCGCTTTCCTCACCACCGACTCGCTCGCGCTGCCCGCCTCGACGACGGATGCGTACGCAGGTCTGCGTGAGATGACCGAGAACCACCTGAAGCTCCAGGGCAGCCAGCTGGGCAACCCGGTCAAGGGCGCGGAGGCGATCATCCGCCAGGTTGTCAGCGGCGAGGGCCCGCTGCGCCAGCTGCTCGGCTCGGACGCCCACGCCTACGCCACCGCGAAGGTCGATGCCCTGCGCGCGAACCTCGAGGTCACCGCGCAGACTGCCGACGCCACTGACTTCGCCGACGGCTGAGAATTCACCAATTTGTCACAGGAAGGAACAATCGTGAGCAAGATTCTGATCGTCATGTCCGCCGCGAGTATCTGGGAACGCACCGACGGCTCGGCATACCCGACCGGGTACTGGGCCGAAGAGCTCGCCGCGCCCCACGAGAAGTTCGTGCAGGCCGGCTTCGCGGTCGACTTCGCTTCCCCGGGCGGCGTTCTGCAGCCGCTCGACGCCCACAGTGCCGACCCGGAGATCGCCGGCCCGGACTGTGCGCACTACGTGGAGCACGCCGCGCGGGCCCTGAGTGAGTTCGGTCCGCTGCTGAAGCTGGACGAAATCGACATCAACGACTACGTCGCTGTGGTCATCCCCGGCGGGCACGGTCCGGTGGTCGACCTCTACCAGGACCGTGACCTCGGCCGCCTGCTCACCGAGGCGGACGCGGCCGGGAAGATCATCGGGGCCGTCTGCCATGGCCCAGCCGGCCTTCTGCCCGCTGTGGACGAGAACGGCAAGTGGCTGTTCGCAGGTCGGGAGATGACGGCCTTCACCGACGAGGAGGAGCAGAGCTTCGGCACTGCGGAAGGCGCTCCGTGGCTGCTGGCCAGCACGCTGCGTCAGAAGGGTGCGAAGCACTCCGGGGGACCGGCGTACCAGGCGTACAACGTGCAGGACCGGAACCTCTTCACCGGCCAGAACCCGGCCTCCAGCGCCCCCATGGCCGAGGCCATGATCGGCGCGCTCAAGTAGCAGCTCCCCAGCAAGCCGGGAAGCCGGGAAGCCTGCTCGCCACTCGGTTTTTCCCGGCTTTCGCGGTTTGTGCCGCCCGCTCCCACTGGTCCGGGAGCGGCGGCGCCAGCCGCATCCGTCGGCTGATGATCCCCATCATGATCGCTCAGGAAGAAGCGTGGAATCCACGGTCACATCTCTGCCGCAACCCGATGCCGTTGGACGTGTCGAGAAGGGCTTGTTCATCGGCGGTCGATGGCGAGCGGCGTCCGGCGGGGGTAGCTTCTCGGTGGAGGATCCGGCCACCGGGCGGACACTGTGCGAGGTGTCGGACGCGACCCCGGCGGAGCAGCCTGAGCTGGGGAACGCTCACCGCGGAGTGTTGTCCGGGCGCTCGGCTCCGTCGAGCAACCTCCGGACGGCGTCGTTGAATCCCGCCGTGTCGGTCAGGCCGAAGGCCACACGCTGGAGCAGGAATCCGTGCAGCAGACCGATCAATACCCGTGCGCCGCTCTCCGGCTCCACGGTGTGGACAGCGCCCGCCGCTTGTCCGCGACGCAGGGCGTCGGCGATGCTGCGACGGACTCTTTCGAAGCCCTCCAAGGCGCGGGCGTGCAGGCCGTCGTTGCGCAGCAGTTCCGACCACGTCTGCACGACGCACTGCAGCAGCTCCTCGACCGGCACCACCTGCCCTGCGGCGTCCGTGACGGTCTCGGCGCTCAGTGCCTGAAGGGAGGCGGCGACCAGGTCGCCCAGGGAAGGGGCGTCAGCGGCCACGGCCACCCGCTCCATCGGCTCGAAGATCAGCCGGAAGGCGTCCGCGGCGATGGCCAGGATGATCTCCTCCTTGCTCGCGAAGTAGCGGTAGGGGGCACCCGCAGAAACACCGGCTGCGGCGGCGATGTCCGGCATCGAGGTCTGGTGGAAGCCGCCCCGCGCGAAACACCGGCGCGCTGCCGCCACGATCTCCGCACGCTTGGCTTCCCGACGCTCGGGCGTGATGCGCGGCATGGTCGGCCTCCTCAAAGTGAATGATCGTTCATCTTGACATGGAACCATATCGGGCCCATCGTGAAAATGAAAGGTCATTCACGGAAGCGGGGATCTTGATGGGCATCGAGCTGACCATCGGCACCTACCGGTACGAGCACACCGAGGCGCTCTTCGACGGCCGCGTGAAGATCGACGGGGTGGACGCCACCCTTGAGACGGAGCCTCTGGTCTCGGATCTCTTCCGGCACATGATCGAAGGCCGGTACGACATAGCGGAACTCGGCTTGACCTACTTTCTGCGTACCTTTGACCTGGACGACGCGCCATTCATGGCGCTGCCGGTCTTCCCGAACCGCAACTTCCGGCACTCCGCCATCTTCGTGAACACCGAGGCGGGGATCGAGAAGCCGCAGGACCTCGCCGGCAAGACACTCGGCGAGTTCGCGCTCTTCGGACACGACGCCGGGGTCTGGCCCAAGGGCATCCTGTCGGACGAGTACGGCGTGACCGTCGACCAGTGCCGCTGGGTCATCGGCGGCACCGACCATCCCATCCCCGCGTTCGACTGGCTCCCGCAGCCGGTGCCGGACGGCGTGCACGTGCGGCACGCCGACGACGGCCAGACCCTGGGCGCCATGCTCGAGTCCGGAGAGATCGACGCACTCATCTCGGTCGACGTGCCCCAGGCCATGTTGCGGGGATCGACGAAGATCGTCCGGCTCTTCCCCGACTATGAGAACGTCGAGCGCGACTACTACCGGCGCACCGGGATCTTCCCCCCGATGCACATCGTCGCGGTCCGCAAGGACCTGGTGCACCGTTCCGAGGATCTGCGCTCGGTCTACCGCGCCTTCGTCGAGGCCAAGGACCTGGCCGAACGCACATACATCGAGGACGCCGCGAAGCAGCACATGAGCCTGGTGACCCCCTGGTTCAGTAGCCTGTTCGAACACAATCGCAGCCTGCTCGGCGAGAACTGGTGGCCCTACGGCCTGCGTGCGAACCGCAAGGCGGTCGACACCTTCCTGCGCTACCACCACGAGCAGGGCCTCTCCAAGCGCCTGCTGACCAGCCGCGACATCTTCATCCCCGAGTTCCTCGACACCTAGTCGCACCGATCGGGGCCAAAAGCACCCACCAGTCCCGCAAGGACGCCGTGCTCCACCGCAATGCCCTGGCCATCAACTGAGCCCCGTACAGGGCGGAATGGAGGCGGCGGCAAGCTCGCGGGCCCGCTCCTCGCTCCGCACGCCGTGCAGCATGAAGTACACCGGACCTGCGTGATCCACGCCGGCCTTCTGCTCGCGGACCAGGTGGACGATGGCGGCCCGCAGGGCGTCGTTCACGGCGTCGTCGACGGTGTGAAAATCGGTCCGTTTCTCACCTACGTAAGGATGCGAAACTTCCCAATGCCGTTGTCAAGCCGCTGCGGCAGCCGCGGGTGCCCCTTGATAGCAAACTCCGTCGCGGATCATGGCCCATAGGACGTTGACTCGTCGCCGGGCGAGGTACAGCAGGGCCTGCTGGTGGTTCTTGCCTTGCTTGCGCATGCGTTCGTAGTACGTCCGTGAGGCCGGTGTGGCAGGCCGCTTGGAGCGAGTTCACCCCTTACCTGGCTTTCCCGCCGGAGATAAGGAAGGTTGTCTACTCGACGAACCTGATCGAATCGATCAACGCACGGCTGCGGAAGGCCACCCGCAACCGCGGGCACTTCCCCTCCGAGCAGGCCGCGCTGAAGGTCCTCTACCTCGCTGTCCGCGAGCAGATCACCCTGAAGGGTGCATTTACTGCAGTACGGTGGCTGACCAGGGGATTTACGATCGCCGAGCCGGTCGCCCGGGTTCTTACGAAGTCATGACGTGCTGATCGAATCACCGCTGCCTTCCCGCCTCGCTTCTCAGGATGGTTGCCGGCACACCGTTCACACAGGAGGCATACGCGTAATGAGCAGGCGTCGCAGGTCCTATACGAAGAGCCGCGTGATCGGCCTCTCGGTCGCAGTGACCACGGTGGCGGCCGCCGTGACGACGTTCAGCCTGGCCAACGCCAGTGAGGAACATCGTCCGGGCGCCGCGTCCAGTACGAAGGCCGCTGCCACCGGTGCGGACCACGCGGTGTTCGTCCAGGGCAACGAAGTGTCCGGCAACACCATCCACGCGTTCAAGCGTTCCAGCACAGGCAAGCTGACCGCCGCCGGCAACTACAAGACCGGAGGCAAGGGGGCGGTGGCCACCGGTGCGCCCACCGACGCGCTCGCTTCGCAGGGTTCCCTGGTCTATGACGCGCGGCATCACCTGCTGATCGGTGTCAACGCGGGCAGTGGTTCGGTCACCTCGTTCGGCGTCTCCGGCCAGAAGCTCTCCAACCGCCAGTCGGTCTCCTCGGGAGGTGACTTCCCCCTGTCAGTCGCGGTGTACGGCGACACCGCCTATGTATTGAACGGTGGCGGCGAAGCGTCGGTGCAGGGCTTCAACATCACCGCGCAGGGCCTGAAGGCCATACCCGGATCGAAGCGCCTGCTCGGGGTCAAGGGCCCTGCTGTCCCGGTCTTCACCGACAACCCCGCCCAGGTTTCGTTCACGCCCGACGGCGAAAACCTGGCCGTGACCGTCAAGTCGACCAACACGATCGAGGTCTTCCCGGTCGCGGCCGACGGCACCCTCGCCAAGAAGGCCGTCTCCAACAAGTCGGCAGGCAACGTCCCCTTCGGCTTCACCTTCGACCAGGGTGGCCGGCTGTTCGTCACCGAGGCCGCGAAATCGACGGTCAGCACCTACGAGGTCGGCGCCGGCGGAAAGCTGACCGCTGTGACGGCCGCGGTGCCGAACGGGCAGAACACGCTGTGCTGGATCCAGGCCGCGGGCGGCTTCTTCTACGGTGCCAGCACCGGCAATTCAGCGGTGACCGCGTACTCCGTGGACTCGGCAGGGAAGGTCAGCGTAGTGGCCAAGCAGGCGGTGCCGCTGTCGGCCGACTCCCGTGGCACGATCGACATGGCAGCCTCCGCCGACGGGGCGTTCCTCTACGTACAGAACGGAACGACCGGCAACATCGACGGATTCCGGGTCGCGGCCAACGGCAAGCTGACCCTGGTCACCAGGGCCACTGAAGGCCTGCCGAAGTTCTCCGCGGAGAAGGGCGGCATGGAGGGCATCGTCGCCGCGTGACCAGCACGTGGAGGCGCTGAGCGTTCGTCGCCCGGGCGTGCAGGACCTGCGGTCCGGCGCTCGACGTCCGGGCGCGGCTTCAAGATCTCCAGACGGCCGACGCGGCCGCCTCCTACCCAGCACGAGCAACTCGCCGTGCAGACGCCTGTAGCCCCAGGTGTGGATTCTCCCTCGCCAGACGCAGCACCAGAATCCGGATGGAGTGCACCGTACGAGGTCGACCAGGGCGCTTGCGGGGACTCGGGTTTCACGGGCTGGATCAGGACCTTCGCCGATCCACGGCCTTGCGCGGCCTGGTGGTGGCCGGGCCACGGCCGTACGCCCTGAGGCTGGACGAACTGCGTGCTCTGCCCCAGCACGAGGTGGAGCTGCCGATCTCCTGCGCGGAGAGCTGGAGCAAGTCGACGCGCTGGACACTGGCTCTTCGCGCTGGTGGCCGTGGTCGCGGTGATGTTGCTGTGGGCGGCGTGCGGGGAATCGCCCGCAGAGGGCGGCCACCTCGTGAGGAGCGTGACCCGTTCCGGGCCTCCCCTTACAGGTGTCTTACGTGTTCCCGGCGGGGCCGCGGGCCGCCCGGCGGCCTCCTACGGTGACCGGATGAGATCCCTCCGTGCCCTTCGTACGATCGCGGCGGTGACGGCCGCTCCGCTGCTGCTCGCCACCGCCGGTCTGGTGCATCCCCGGCATCTGACAGCGGCGACAGCCGGCCACTGGGCCGGACTGCACATCGCCCTGCTGCCCGTCTTCCCCTTCCTGGCGGTGGGCTTGTTGGTCCCGCTGTGGGGGCGGCCGCACCGGAACGGGGAAGGGGCTCTGACGGTGCTCGCCTGGGCAGGATGTCTCTGTTATGCCACGTACTACTCCGGGCTCGACGCGGTGGCGGGGATCTCCGCAGGGACGGTGGTGGACCATGGTGTCCACGGGGCGGCCGGGGGGCTGTTCCGAACTGGGGACGAGTTGGGCCGGGTGGGCGTGCACGCGTTGGCCGTGGCCGTTGTCGCCACGTGCGCGGCGCTCTGGCGCCGGCATGGGGCACGGGTGCTGCCGGGCACCGTGGTCCTGCTGGCCGCCTGCTGGTCGTTCTTGGACAGTCACATCTTCTGGCCCCGGGGGGTGTTCACGATGCTCGGCTTCGCCGTGGGCTTCGTCCTGCTGACGCTGGCTGCTCCCCGGAGCGGAAAGACCGTGTCCGCAGCCGGATCGAAGACGATCTGTCCCGGACTTCCTCGTAGAGGACTTGGGCAAGGAACGCGACCAGGCTGGTCTCGCCACTCGTGACAGCACGCGACTGAAATGGACTTGTCGGGCGGGAGGGAGAGCCAGACGGGCCGTCGTTGGTGGGATTGATCCCGCTGGGGACCGAGCCGGAGAGATTGCCGACTGTAAATCCTGTCGTCCCGACCAGCGTTTTCGCAGGTCGGAGGCCGTTTCCGCCGGAAGGTGGGGGCGGCCTTTTCGGTGTTTTCGGGGGGTGTGGTCGCAGGGTGGTCGTGGCTTCGGTAGGTGCACCTTCTGTTCGGCGGTGGTGAGGGCTGTGTCGATGGCGTTGGCGGCGGTGCGGGCGGCTTGTGGGGTGAGGGTGGCTGTAGATGTTCGCGGTGGTGGAGAGCGTTGAATGCCGCAGGGTCTTGGAGACGACGGTGAGGGGGACGTCGGCGGTGATGGAGATGGTCGCGGCGAGGTGACGCAGGTCGTGAACGGTCGTGCGCGGTACTCCGGCCTTTTCGGCAGAGCAGGTGGAAGTGACTGAGGACGTATTCGGGGTGGAGGGGCCTGCCGTCCAGCCGGTGAAGGACAAGATCCCCGCGCGGTGAGGATTGGCGGGGATCGGGGTCCGCGGGCGGCGCCGTAGGGCTGTGGCCTCCCGGGGTGAGATGGCGATCCAGTTCTTGCTGCTGCGGACGGTGACCTTGCCGCGTCCGTAGGCGAGGTGGGTGTGGACGAAGCCGGCGATGCGGGGGTAGCCGAGGTCGTCGAGGCGGCCTTGGCCGAGGGCTGGGATGAGGTCGGCGGTGACGTAGTTGCGGTACCGGGCCATCGTGGGCTTCAGGGCCAGCGCTTTCGCCTGGAGCCAGGTGGTGAGGTAGTCGGCGACGGTCTGGTTCGGGTCGGCTGAGAACCCGCAGTCTTCTCCCTCCAGCATCCGGCGCAGCGCAGCGGCGGCCGCGTCTCGGGTGGGGTAGTCGCCCCGGCGGACGGTGTGGCTCCGGGCCTTGGGGGACCGGCGGAGGTCGCCCACCGGTGTCAGAAGCATCCCTCCATGCAGTCGATATTCGTGGGATACCTGAAGGGTGTCTTTATTGCCATGCGATGGCTGACCTGGGGCTGAGCAACGCCGAGATTCTCGCGCTGCGTCATGAGGTCGCCGTGCTGCGCCGACAGGTTGCGCGGCCGCGGCTCTCGTGGGCCGATCGTGCCGTGCTCTCCGCTCTTGCCCGGCACCTGCCACCTGTCTTACGCCGCCATCGGCTGGTTACTCCGGGTACGTTGTTGGTCTGGCACCGGCGTCTGGTGCGATGGAAGTGGCGCCAGGCACCGGTCAGACCCGGCCGACCACCGTTGCCGGACGAGATGGTCGCCCTCATCCGGCGTCTGGCGAGGGAGAATCCGGCCTGGGGGTACGTCAGGGTCCAAGGCGAGTTGCGACGGCTTGGTCATCGGGTCGCCGCTGCCACGATCCGACGCGTCCTGCGCTGCTCCGGCCTTGCGGGTGCCGATAAATCATCCGCGCAGTTCAGGTGGCGTTGCTGGTATTGGTGGAGGGTTCCGCCGAGTCGGTCTCGTCGGCGGACTTCAAGGTGGGTGAGTTGGGCTTGGTGGGTGATGGGGGCGGGTAGTGGGCGGTATGGCGACCGGCTGAGTGAACCACTCGCGCATGTGCTCGTCGAGGTGTGCGCTGAAGTGATCGCGGTACAACATCCAGACCAGGCGCTCGTCCGCCTCCATCACCTGGCCAGGCGGGAGCCCTGACGGACCTGGGCGGACGCGCCCGCTGTCTCCTCGATGAGACTGCCGTCCGCGAGCAGGAGAGCGCGGGATGGGACATGGTGTTCGGCCAGCTCCCGTTGTCTGTATGGGAGAAACATGTGCGGCACTGGCTGAACACTGCGTGCTCGAACAAGCGCCACGGCGGCCTCCTCCTAGACGCACTGGTCAGCGCCTCGGTTGGTCGCGGCGAGGTGTTCGGAGCCCGCTGTCCCGGTCCCGGATGAGGAACCGGAAGCACCCAGCCCTGTCGCCGAGGTCCATGAGCAGGTTGCGGGCGAGTTGAGTGACCCATGCGCCGGTCGGGTGGGCGGTGACGCCGACGCGCTGACAGCAGCTGCGCCAGAGCGTCGGACCGAGCGACCGCGGCCAAGATCTTGGGGATCCGAAGAAGCGGTCTCCACCAGGGCACGTCCGGCTTCTCCCGGGACGCTGCCGGCGCCAGCTCACGGGTCTCGGTGGACGTCGTGCCACACCTCGGTGACGTGGCCTTCTGCCACCTCAAGGCGGCGGGTGGTGTGGACCGCTTCCAGCATGCGGCGGTCGTGGGTGACCAGGAGCAGCGTGCCCTGGTAGGAGGCCAGGGCGGACTCCAGTTGCTCGATCGCTGGCAGGTCCAGGTGGTTGGTGGGCTCGTCCAGGACCAGCAGGTTGACGCCCCGGGCCTGGAGCAGGGCCAGGGCCGCGCGGGTGCGCTCGCCCGGGGACAGCGTGGACGCGGGGCGCAGCACATGGGCGGCCTTGAGGCCGAACTTGGCCAGCAGGGTCCGTACGTCCGCGGGCGCCATCTCCGGCACCGCCGCTCCGAAGGCGTCCAGCAGTGCCTCGCCGCCGAAGAACAGCGCGCGGGCCTGGTCGATCTCGCCGACCACCACGCCCGGCCCGAGTGACGCATGGCCCTCGTCCAGCGGGAGGCGGCCGAGGAGGGCGGCCAGCAGGGTGG
>NZ_RIBZ01000042.1:0-24597 GCF_003721215.1 Streptomyces botrytidirepellens | reverse complement strand
GGGCCGTCCCGGCGCCGCTCGGCAGCGGGCGGAGCCCGCGGCGGGCCGGGCCGTCAGCCGTAGGCGGCGCGGTAGTAGGCGGCCGCGCCCGGGTGGAGGGGGACGGTGCCGGTGCCGATGGCGTACCGCTCGTCCAGGCGGCTGCCCGGCGCGTCCGGCACCGGCAGCCGGTCGCGGCGCTCGAAGAGCACATCGGTGAGCGCGCGGGCCGTACCGTCGGCGAGCCCGGAGCGGCAGACGAGATAGCTGGGCGTGCCCACGGTGGGGGTCGGGCCCCGCATCCCGTACGCACCGGCCGGGACGGAGACCTCCTCGTAGACCGGGCCGTGGTCGCGGCGCAGCGCGCGGGCGAGCCCGCCGAGGGGGATCAGGCGGAGCGGGCGGCGGCGGGCGAGCCGGGAGATGGCCCAGGTGGGGGCGCCGCCGGACCAGAAGAAGGCGTCCACCTGCCCGTCGGTGAGCGCGTCGGCGGAGGCGCCGAGCCCGAGGCGTACGGCGCGGACGTCGCGGACCCCGGCGGCGCCGAGCACCCGTCCGGCGGTCGTCGAGGTGCCGGACTCGGCGGCGCCGAGGGAGACCGTGCGCCCGGCCAGCTGGGCAGGGTGCTCGATCGTGGAGTCGGCGGGCACGACCAGGTGCAGATAGTTGAGGTACAGCCGGGCGAGGGCCGCGACCGCGATCTTCCGCGGGAAGAGGCCGTGCCCCGCGGCGGCGTCCGCCGCGCTGTCGGCGAGGGTGAGCGCGAGGTCGGCCCGGCGGTCGCCCAGCATGCGCAGGTTCTCCACGCTCGCCGCGGTGGTGAGGACCCGCACGGTGAGCCCGTGGTGGGCGCGGTGCGCCTCGGTGGCCAGTCTGCTGCCGAAGGTGGCGTAGGGCCCGCCCCGCGGGCCGGTGGCCAGCCGCACCCGGGCGGAGGGCCCGGGGTCCGAACAACCGGCGAGCCCGCCCGCGGCGAGCGCCAGCAGCAGGCGGCGTGGGACGGTGTGCACCCGGCGATGCTAACCGCCGGAGTACGTACTGGTCAGCGGGCCAGCGCGCTGAGCTGGGCCCACACCACGCGGCCGCCCGCCGCCCCCGGCCGGTCGCCCCAGGCCTCGGTCAGGGCGCGGACGAGGGCCAGGCCGCGGCCGCTCTCGTCCTCCACGCCCGCCTCCCGGGGCATGGGGCCGAGCGGGCCGCCGCCCTGGTCGGCGACCTCGACGTACAGCGAGCGCCGCTCCTGGGCGCGGAGCACGCAGAGGATCTGGTCGCTCGCGGTGTGCACGAGCGCGTTGGTGAACAGCTCGGACATCACCAGCTCGGCCGCGCCGCACACGTCCTCGTCGAAGCCCCAGTGGGGCACCCGGTTCCGGACGAGCCGTCGCGCGGCGGCGACCGAGGCACCCCGGGCGGGGAGTTGCAGACTCTCCTGGCGGAGGGCCGTATCAACGCCGGCGGAGCTCATGTGAGGTGCCATCGTCGAGCGTTGACGCAATGCCACGGCCATGTGCCTTCCGTCCGTCCGTCTGCCTGTGGGGGCGTGAATGCCGCCCGTACGCGACTGCCGCAAGTGCGCGACAGGGCAGCCACGTTGGGACCGGTCACGACGCCACTATCGTTCCTGCGAGCATCAGTTGGCAAGGCGCGTTCTGCAAAATGCAGAATGGCCAACGCAGTCTGTGCCGCCCACACCGAGCATGGCACACTGAGACGCACAACACCGTCGGAGGAGGTATGACGTGGGTGAAGCGCGGTCTGCCCCGACCGTCGGGCAGATGGTCCTCGGCATGCGGCTGCGGCACCTCCGCGAGCGAGCCGGAGTCAGCTATGACACGGCCGCCAAGGCGCTGCATGTCAACCAGACCACCGTGCGTCGGATGGAGAAGGCCGAAGTCGGCCTGAAGCTCCCGTACGTCGAGAAGCTCCTGCTGACCTACGGCGTCGGACAGGACGAGGTGGAGTCCTTCCTCGGACTCGTCGAGGAGGCCAACAGGCCGGGCTGGTGGCACCGGTTCCGCGATGTGCTGCCGGACTGGTTCAGCCTCTACGTGAGCCTGGAGGGCGCCGCCAGCCGGATCCGCGCGTACGAACCGCACTTCATCCCCGGCCTGCTCCAGACGGAGGACTACGCCCGCGCGCTGCTGCGCATCGGCTTCCCGCAGGGCACCGAGGAGGAGCTCGACCGGCGGGTCGCCCTGCGGATGGAGCGTCAGGAACTGCTCTCCAGACCCGACGGGCCGCATCTGTGGGCCGTCATGGACGAGACGGTGCTCCGTCTGCACATCGGCGGGCCGAAGATCATGCGCGCCCAGATCGACCGCCTCATCGAGGCCATCCAGATGCCGAATGTGACTCTCCAGGTGGTGCCGTTCGCCGCCGGGCCGCATCCGGGCATGGGAGGTCCCTTCCAGCTGTTCCGGTTCCAGATCCCGGAACTGCCGGACATCGTCTACGCCGAGGGCCTGACCGGCGCCGGCTATCTCGACCAGCGCACCGATGTGGCCGCCTATCTGGAGGCACTGGACCAGATGGGCACCCGGGCCACACCGGCGCGGCGCACGGAGGGCTTTCTCCGAGAGATTCGCAAGGAGCTGTGACTGTGGATCAGGTAGAAGACGTCTACAACGGCATGCCGGCCACCCGTCTGGCGACGGAAGGCTGGCGCAAGCCCTGGAGCGGCCCCAACGGCGGTGCGTGCGTGGAGGCCCTGATGCTGCACGACGGGCGGATCGCCCTGCGGCAGTCGACGGACCCCGACGGCCCCGCGCTGATCTACACCCACCACGAGATGGAGAAGTTCATCCAGGGCGCCAAGGCCGGTGCCGCGGACTTCCTCCTCACCCGACCCGACAACAACAACCTGGCCACCTCGGCGGCTAACGCACCGGAACGGAGGGCGGCGTGACCGACTACGGACTCGCCCCGGACCAGCAGATCGACACCAGCAAGCCGCACTCGGCTCGGATGTACGACTTCTACCTCAACGGCAAGGACCACTACGAGGTCGACGCGGAGGCCGCCGGCAAGGTGCTGTCGGTCTACCCGACCGTCAAGCTCAACGCCACGGTCAACCGCGGCTTCATCCACCGGGCGACGCGCTGGCTGGCGGCCGAGGCGGGCATCCGGCAGTTCCTGGACATCGGCACCGGCATCCCCACCGAGCCGAACCTGCACCAGGTCGCCCAGAGCGTGGCCCCGGAGGCCCGGGTCGTCTACACCGACTACGACCCCATCGTGCTCGCCTACGCCCAGGCCCTGCTGCGCGGCACCCCCGAGGGCCGCACCGCGTACGTCCAGGCCGATGTGCGCGAACCGCAGCGGATCATCACGGCGACCGAGCTGCGGGAGACGCTGGACCTGAGCAAGCCGGTCGCGATGTCGGTGAACGCGCTCTTCCACTTCATTCCGGAGGAGGAGAAGCCGTACGAGCTCGTGCGTGAGCTGATGGGCGCGCTCGCCCCGGGCAGCTATCTGATGCTGACGCACTCCACGGCCGACTTCCACGCGGAGACGTGGCAGAAGGTGATCGCCGTCTACAAGGAGAGCGGCATATCCTTCACGACCCGCAACCGGAGCGAGGTCGCGGCGTTCTTCGACGGTCTGGAGCTGGTCGACCCGGGCGTCTCGGAGCCGCACGCCTGGAAGCCGGACCCCGGCGACCGCCCGGACGAGATCCGCAGCGCGGACATCAACATGTGGGCCGGGGTGGCCCGCAAGCCGTAGGAGCGGGTGGTGCCGTTACGGCTCCTCAGGGCGCCGTTACGGCTCCTCGGGGCCGTCCACGGTGAAGCCCAGGACCGCGCCGCCGCCGGGGCGGGGGCGGGCGAAGACCGTGCCGCCGTGTGCGAGGGCCACCTCGCGCACGATGGCGAGACCCAGCCCGGAGCCGGGCAGGCTGCGGGCGCCGGCGGCGCGGTAGAAGCGGTCGAAGACCCGCTCGCGGTCCTCCTCCGCGATCCCGGGCCCCCGGTCGCGTACCTCGACACGGTGCCCGCTCACCACGACCTCGACGGGCCCGGTGCCGTCGCGGTCGAACTTGGCGGCGTTCTCCACCAGGTTGGAGACCGCGCGCAGCAGGGCGGCCGGGTGGCCCTCGACGAGGGTGTCGCCCTCGGCCCGTACCGTGATGTCGCGGCCGGTGCGCCGGCGGGCGAGGGTCGCGGCCTTGGTGGCGACCTCGTCGAGGGACACCTCCGTGCGCGGCTCGTCGTCCCGCTGACCGGCCGCCAGGTCCACCAGCTCGTTGACGAGGTCGGTCAGCTCCCGGGTCTCCCCCGCCAGATCGGCCAGCAGCTCGTCGCGCGCGGCGGGCGGCAGCTGCTCGAAGCGGCTCAGCAGCGAGATGTTGGTGCGCAGCGAGGTGAGCGGCGTGCGCAGTTCGTGTCCGGCGTCCTGGACGAGGCGCCGCTGGTCGTCCTTGGAGCGGGCGAGCCTACCGAGCATGCCGTCGAACGCCCGGCCCAGCCGCCCCACTTCGTCGTCCCCGGCGACCGGGACCGCCACCTCCATCCGGCCGGTGACCGCGACGCCCTCGGCGACCCGGGTGAGCCGTACCAGCCGCCGGGTGATGCGTCCGGCGAGCCACCACCCGGCCAGCCCGGCGGCCACGATGATCGCGACGACGAACAGCGCGGTGCGCTTCTGGAGTTCGCGCAGCAGATCCTCGGTGTCGCTGATCTGCTGGGCGACCTGCACGGCGCCGCGGTGGTCGCCGAGCGCGACGGTGGCCATCCGGTAGTCGTCCTCGCCGATGGAGATGTTGCGCTGCCGGGTGGTGCCCGCGGTGGCGGCCGCGGCGGTCTCCCGGTCCTCGTCGCCGACCGGCAGCGGCGGCTTGCCCTCGTCGTAGACACCGCCCCGGCCGCCCAGCACCTGGACGTCCATGCGGCTGATCCGGCGCAGGTCGTCGCGCAGCCCGTAGGGCACCGGGACCTCGGAGGGGTACTGCCGCAGGATCACCTTCTGGCCGCGGACCTGGGTCCGCAGATCGCGGATGACATCGGTGAACGCGGACTTCTGGTCGACCCGCACCAGCCCGGCCGCGGCGTCGTAGCTGAGGAAGCCCACCAGGAGGGTCACCACGGCCGCCACCGCCGCGAAGGACAGCGCGAAGGTGGTGTGCAGGCTGGGCCGTGGATGACGGCGGAGGGGGAAGCGCACGTTCACTCCTCCCGCAGGGTGTAGCCGACGCCGCGCACCGTGTGGATGAGCGGGGTGAGTCCGGCCTGGTCGACCTTGCGGCGCAAATAGCCGATGTATACGGCCAGGTTCTTCGATCCGGGGCCGAAGTCATAGCCCCAGATGCGAGAGTAGATCGTGCCATGATCAAGAACGATGCCCGCGTTACGGGCCAGCAGCTCCAGCAGGTCGAATTCGGTGCGGGTCAGCTCCAGTTCCGTACGGCCCCGCCACACCCGGCGCGCCGAGGGGTCGATCCTCAGGTCGGACACCGCCAGTGTGGCGTCGAAGACGGTGCCCTCCGCCGCGGGCTCCGGTACGGGGGCGACGCGGCGCAGCAGCGCGCGCAGCCGGGCGAAGACCTCGTCGACGTCGAACGGCTTGGCCACGTAGTCGTCGGCGCCCGCGTCCAGTCCCTCGATCCGGTCGGCGGTCTCCACCCGCGCGGTGAGCATGAGGACGGGGGTGCGGTCGCCCTCGGCGCGCAGCACCCGGCACACCTGGATGCCGTCCACTCCCGGCATCATCACGTCCAGCACGATCACGTCCGGGTGCTCACGGTGGATGGCCGCCAGGGCCTCGACGCCGTCGGACACCGCGGTCACCCGGTATCCCTCCAGCGTCAGGGCGCGCTCCAGCGCATGGCGGATGGCACGGTCGTCCTCGGCGAGCAGCACGGTGTTGGTCACACGACGAGTCTGCCAAGGCCCGTCGGGTGCGGTCCCCCGCATCCCCCCGGAGCTGCGGTTCTTACCCGGCTCTCACCTTACTCACGCGACCGGCTTACCGAGCCGGGACAGGGTACCCAGTACGTTCCGGGGGGATCGCGCCCCGGTGTTGCCACCAGCCGGAGAGACACCGAATGAAGATCGTATTCCTGCTGCACAACGCTTATGGGATCGGCGGAACGATACGCACCACGCTGAACCTCGCCGCGGCGCTGGCGGAGCGCCACGACGTGGAGATCGTCTCGATGATGCGCCACCGGGGGAAGCCGCGCTTCACGATCGACCCGCGGGTGCGGCTGGTGCCGCTGGTCGACACCCGGCCCGGCGGCCACGACGCGCGGGATCCGCTGTTCGCGGAGCGCACCCGGGACTTTCCCGTCCACGAGAAGCGGAACCACCAGTACAACCGGCTGATGGACGTGCGGATCGCCCGGTATCTGGAGGGTTCCGACGCCGACGTGATCATCGGCACCCGGCCGGGCGTCAATGTGTACCTCGCACGCTTCGGCCCGCGCAAGGCCCTGCGCATCGCGCAGGAGCATCTGCGGTACGAGGCGCACAGCAAGAAGCTGCGCGCCGAGCTGGCGCCGTACTACCGCGAGCTCGACGCCGTCGTCACCACGACGGAGGCGGACGCGGCGGTGTACCGGGCGAAGATGCCGCTGCCGGGGGCGTGGACCCTCGCGATACCGAACAGCGTCCCCGAGCCCGCTGCCCCGCCCTCCGAGGGCACCGCGCCGGTGATCGCGGCGGCCGGGCGGCTGGTCCGCGGCAAGCGCTTCGATCTGCTGATAGACGCCTTCGCGGAGGTCTCGCCCAAGCATCCGGAGTGGCGGCTGCGGATCTACGGCGGTGGTACCCAGAAGGATCGGCTCCAGGAGCGCATCGAGGAGCTCGGGCTGACCGGAAGCGCCGAGCTGATGGGGCCGTACTCGCCGATCGAGGAGGAGTTCGCGAAGGCGTCGATCGTCGCGGTCGCCTCGGACGCCGAGTCGTTCGGGATGACGATCGTGGAGGCGATGCGCTGCGGGGTGCCGGTGGTGAGCACGGACTGCCCGCTGGGGCCCGCCGAGATCATCGAGGACGGGGTCACGGGTCGCCTCATCCCGGTCGGCGACAAGCAGGCGATGGCGCAGGCGCTGCGGGACCTGATCGACGACGAGCCGGGCCGCCGCGCGATGGCCGCGGCGGCGCTGGAGAGCGCGCGGACGTACGACCCGGAGCCGATCGCCGAGCGCTACGAGCGGCTCTTCGAGGAGCTGGCGTCGAGCCGGTTCGCGCGCAAGTGGGAGCGCACCCGGGTCCGGCTGCGGGCCGAGTACCGCCGTAAGGTCCGCCGCTGGAAGCGCGCCTTCCGCCGTCGTCTGCCCGTGGCGGGCGGGAAGAGCGCCAAGGCGTGATGGCGGGAGCCGGGCCCGCGCGAGGGCCCGGCTCCTGACTTCGGCTCCTACCAGGTGGTGGGCGCGTAGTCCTTGAGGAAGCAGCCGAAGAGGTCCTCGCCCTGCTCGCCCCGGACGATCGGGTCGTAGACCCGGGCCGCGCCGTCCACCAGGTCGAGCGGGGCGTGGAAGCCGTCGGCCGCGAGCCGCATCTTGTCCGGGTGCGGCCGCTCGTCGGTGATCCACCCGGTGTCGACGCTGGTCATGAGGATGGCGTCGGACTCGAACATCTCACGGGCGCTGGTGCGGGTGAGCATGTTGAGCGAGGCCTTGGCCATGTTGGTGTGCGGATGGCCCGCCCCCTTGTAGCCGCGGCCGAACTTGCCCTCCATGGCGGAGACGTTGACCACGTACTTCCGCCGGGCGGGCGCGGCGGCCATCGCCGGGCGCAGCCTGCTGACCAGGATGAAGGGCGCCGTCTCGTTGCACAGCTGCACCTCCAGCATCTCGACCGGGTCCACCTCGTGGACCCGCTGGATCCAGGTGTTGGTGGGGTCCAGGTCCGGGACGAGCCCGCCCGCGTCGATCGCGGTGCCCGCCTCGATCCGGGCGGGCGAGGCGGAGCCGCTGGTGAGGGCGAGGGCGGTGAGGTCCTGGGGGGTCAGCGCGCCGTCCCGCTCACGGCGCGGCCCGGGCAGCGCGGTCTGGGAGCCGCTGCCGAAGGCGCCGAGGACCACGGCCTCGGGCAGCTCCCCGGCGGGCAGCGGCGCCGACTCGCCCGCTATCAGCTCCGCGTACGCCTGCGGGGTGCGGCGCACGGTCTGCGCGGCGTTGTTGATCAGAATGTCCAGCGGCCCGGCGGCGCTCACCTCGTCGGCCAGCGCGATGACCTGGGCGGGGTCGCGCAGATCGATGCCGACGATCTTCAGCCGGTGGAGCCACTCGGCGCTGTCCGGCATCGCCGTGAAGCGGCGGATCGCGTCGTTGGGGAAGCGGGTGGTGACGGTGGTGTGGGCGCCGTCGCGCAGCAGCCGCAGGGCGATGTACATGCCGATCTTGGCGCGGCCGCCGGTGAGCAGCGCCCGGCGGCCGGTGAGGTCGGTTCGGGCGTCCCGGCGGGCCCGGTTCTCGGCGGCACAGTCGCGGCAGAGCTGGTGGTAGAACGCGTCGACCTCGACGTACCGGGTCTTGCACACGTAGCAGGAGCGCGGGCGCTCCAGGATGCCCGCGATCTCGGTGGTGACCGAGCTGCTGAGGGCCCGGCCCAGGGTCTCGTCGTCGATGCGGTCGGCGGCGCCGGTGGCGGTGGCCTCGGTCACCGCCTTGTCGTTGGCGGTCTTGGCGGCCCGCCGCTCCGAGCGCCTGCGCTGCTTCACGGTGCGGTAGATGCCGGCGGTGGCCCGGCGCACCGTGATGGCGTCGGGGTGGTCGATGGGCAGCCGGTCCAGTTCCTCGAGGACGCTCAGGCAGGTCGCCAGGCGCTCGGGGTCGATACCGGGCTCGTCGATACCGGGCGCCTCGGCCCCCGGGTGCTCAGCCCCCGGCTGCCCGGCCTCCGTGTGCTGGGCCCGGCCGTCGTCAGTCACCGTCATCGCCGCTGCCGCTTTCTGGTTCTGTTCTCCCTGGTTAACGGCCGAACTGTACGGAAGCGGGGACGGTTGCGCCAAACCCGGGCGGTCTCACCCCCTCCCGTACCCGCGGTACGTAAAGCCCGGAGGCGGGGTCTCCGCCGCCGGAGCGGGGCCGGTCAGCGAACGGATCAGGCCATGATCGGGCGAGAGGGCACAGGCCGGGTCGGTGCGGGCGGCGTCCCCGGTGAGCGCGTACGCCTGGCAGCGGCAGCCGCCGAAGTCCTCGGCACGGTGGGAGCAGCTACGACACGGTTCGGCCATCCACTCCTCGCCGCGGTAGCGATTGAAGGCGGCGGAGTGGTCCCAGATCCACTCCAGCGCGTGGTCGCGGACGTTCGGCGGGTCGAGGCCGGGCAGGGCGGCCGCGGCGGGGCAGGGCAGGACGGTGCCGTCGGGCGCGACGGTGAGCGAGACCGCGCCCCAGCCGCCCATGCAGGGCTTGGCGACGCCCTCGAAGTAGTCCGGGAGGACCCACACCAGCTCGGTGCGGCCGCCGAGCTTCTCGCGCCATCGCGCGACGCCCTCCCGGGCCCGGGCGAGCTGCTCGCGGGTGGGCAGCAGGGCGGCGCGGTTGCGCAGGGCCCAGCCGTAGAACTGGGTGTTGGCGAGTTCGATGCGGTCGGCGCCCCAGGCCACGGCCAGTTCGATCAGTGGGTCCAGCGCGTCGAGGTTGTCGCGGTGCAGGACGACGTTGACGCCCAGCGGCAGGCCCGCCTCCCGCACCAGGCCGGCGGCCCGCTCCTTGGCGGCGAACGAGCGGTGTCCGGCGATCCGGTCGGAGGCCCCGGGGTCGGCGTGCTGGACGGAGAGCTGGACGCTGTGCAGCCCGGCCCCGGTCAGCGCCGTCAGCCGGGCCTCGTCCAGCCCCACGCCGCTGGTGACGAGCTGGGTGTAGAGCCCGGCGGACGCGGCCGCGGCGACGATCGCCTCCAGGTCCCGGCGCAGCAGCGGTTCGCCGCCGGAGAGATGGGTGTGGACGACGCCCAGCTCCGCCGCCTGGCGCAGCACCCGCTCCCACTCCTCGCCGGTCAGCTCGCGGGAGCGGCGCACCAGCTGGAGGGGGTTGGAGCAGTAGGGGCAGTGCAGCGGGCAGCCGTGGGTCAGCTCGGCGAGCAGCGCCCACGGGCGGGGGTGGGCGGCCCCCTGGGGGTGCCCTTGGGAGTGCCCTTGGGAGTGAGCGGTCACCGTATCCAGCCCTCCTCGTGCATCCGGTCCAGGAACGCCGGGACCTCGGTGGCCACGGGGGCGCCGGGGAAGCGTTCGGAGAGTTCGCCCACGATGGTGTCGAGGTCGCGGTCGCCGTCACACAGCCGCAGCACGGTTCCGGCGGTGCCGCGCAGGACCACGACGCGCTCGGGCATCACCAGCAGGTCCACCTCGCGCACCCGGTCGTGGCGCAGGTGCACCGCGGGGGCCAGGGCCGGCCGCCATGCGGCCGGGGCCGTCATGTCCCCTCCCCCGCCGCGTCCTTGGTGTCGGCGTGGTCCACGGCGTCCAGCAGGGACCACAGCACATCGCATTTGAAGGTCAGCGCCGCGACCGCCCGCTCCTCGTCCTCGGGGGTGCAGGCCCAGGTCAGCACGAGGTCGAGGGCCTCGGCGCTGTCCCGGCTGCCCTGGCTCACCCTGTCCCGGAAGTAGCGGAGCCCTTCGCGCTCGATCCACGGGTAGTGGTGTTCGAACGCCTCGATGCGGGTGCGCATGATGCCGGGGGCGGACAGTTCGGTCAGCGAGGCGGCGACGGCTTCCAGCGGGGTGCCCAGACGGCAGAAGTTGACGTAGCCGTCGACCGCGAGCCGTACCCCGGGCAGCACGTCGGCGCCGGTCAGCAGCCGTTCCCGGCCGATGCCCGCGGCCTCGCCGAGCCGCAGCCACCGCTCGATACCGCCCTCGCCGTCGGCGGCGCCGTCGTGGTCCTGGATGCGGCGCAGCCACATCCGGCGCAGCCGCGGGGTGTCCAGCTTGGCGGTGATGAGCGCGTCCTTGACGGGGATGTGGCGCTGGTAGTGGAAGCGGTTGAGGATCCAGCGGCGCAGTTCGGCGGGGGTGAGTTCGCCCGCGTGCATGCGGAGGTTGAAGGGGTGCCGGTCGTGGTAGCGCTCCTGGGCGACGGCGCGCAGCCGCTCTTCGAGGCTCCGGGTCATAACTCGATCACCATCCCGTCGGCGGCCACCTCGATGCCCCGTCCGGCGAGCACCGCGTGCTGGGGCGCGGCCGGGTCGTTGAGGGGGTTGGTGTTGTTGAGGTGGGTGTACAGGGTGCGGGCACCGAGTGCGGCGAGCCGCGGTGCCGTGCCGCCGGGTCCGTCGACCGGCAGATGGCCCATGGCGGTGGCGGTGCGGGAGCCGAAGCCGCTGCGCAGGGGCTCCTCGTCGTCCCAGAAGGTGCCGTCGACGATGACGCAGTCGGCCTCCTCGGCGGCCCGCTGGAAGGCGTCGGGCCAGGCGGCGAGGGCGGGGGCGTAGAGGAGGGAGCGGCCGGTGGCGCGGTCCCGCAGGTGCAGGGCGACGACCCAGTCGTCCTCGTCGCCGCCCAACTCGGCGGCGTAGCGGGGGCGTTTGGCGGAGACCGGGACGGCTGCGATGGTGAGGTCGGCGTCGGGGGCGACCGGTCGGGCGGCCCCGGTCGGCAGCTCGTGCCAGTCGAGCCGGGTGTAGGGGGCGAGCACCTCGCCGAGGTGGAGTCCGGTCAGCAGGGCCCGGCGCACCGCGGCGGTGGTGTGCAGTTCCACGCCGTCCCCCTCGCGCAGCCGGGCGATGCCGAGGGTGTGGTCGAGTTCGGCGTCGGTGAGGATCACCCCGGCCAGCGGGGTGTGGCGCGGTTCAGGTCCGGGGTGCAGTTCGGGGCAGTCCTCGACCTGGTCGCCGAGGTCGGGGGTGGCGTTGACGAGGTACCAGCGGCCTTCGGCGGCCCGTACGGCGAGCGAGGCGTGGCGGCGGCGCCGCNTTGACGAGGTACCAGCGGCCTTCGGCGGCCCGTACGGCGAGCGAGGCGTGGCGGCGGCGCCGCCCCGGGTGGGCGCGTGCCCCGGAGCATCCGGGGCACGCGCAGTTCCACTGGGGTACGCCGCCGCCCGCCGCGGTGCCGAGCACACGCACGCGCATGGCGGCTGCCGTCAGCGGGCGTTGAGTGAGTACGCGGTGACCTCCAGCGCGGTCTCGACGACCACGTAGTCGGGGGTCTGCCAGGCTGTTTCCGGCGCGGGGGTCCGGGTGTGGTCCACCGCCTCGGGAGCCGTCTGCCGCACGGTTTCGTTCATGGCATTGACCTGCCTTCCGGTTTCCGGTGTGGGTTGGGCAAGGGGACTCGGCGGAGACGTCAGCCGGTGGTCCTGATCCGCAGCGCCTCGCCGTCGGTGGTGGTGCTGTGCCGGACCACGGGGCCGCTGACACCGCTGAAGCCCACGTCGTACGGGCTGGCGGTGCCGCGCTGCGCCGTGACCCGGTCGAGGGTGATGCCTACCCCGTCGTCGGCGACGAACGCGGGCCGGTCGTCGTTGGTGTCGGTCGTGACGGCGCTGTTGGTGAAGGTGATGTCCTTGGCATGCCGGATCCACCAGCCGTAGGAGGGGCGTACCCCATAGGTCTTGGGGACGTAGTCGGTGAGGTATTCGCCGGGGACGAGCTCCGCGTCGGAGGCGGGGTGGCCCCCGGGGACGGTCAGCCGCACCCGGTCGAAGGTGATGTCCGTGACGTCCGCGCCGGGGGCTCCGGTGATGGTGCTGGTGTAGTCGACGCCGGTGACCGGGTGGGTCAGCCCGGTGCCGGTGACGTGTCGGAAGCGGATGTCGTGGATCCGGCCCGCGGCCGGGGCGCCCGGGCAGCGCTTGCGGTCGCCGATCTTGATGAAGACGGGGGTGGCGCCCTTCGTCATGGTGATGTCCGAGTAGCGCACGTCGCTGATGTCGGCGCCGTCCATGGAAACGATGCCGATGGCCGCCTTGCCCCCACCGCCGATCCGGAGCCGGTCGAAGCGGATGTCGCGGAAGTCGCCGCAGGTCTCCGAGCCGAACTGGAGGGCGTTGTTCTCGGTGGACAGCACGTCGGAGTCATGGACCCGGATGTCCTGGCTGGTGTAGGTCCGGCCCAGCGCGTAGTCGCTCTTGAGGACGACGCCGTCGTCACGGCCCTCGATGCGGGAGTGGCCGATGTCGACGTGGCGGCTGTTGATGAGGTTGACGGCGTCCCGGTCGGTGCTGGTGAGCACCTTGGTGCGGGTCATCCGTACCCCGTCGCAGCCGTTGAGCAGCAGCGCGAAGTGGCCGCCCCGGGTGAAGGTGACGTCCTTGATGTCAAGGTCGGCGCAGCGCTTGAGGGAGAGGATCTTGTCGCCGACGCCGGGTTCCAGGGTGTTGCTGGTGCCCAGTCCGTCGCCGTCGAGGGTGCCGGAGCCGGTGATGGCGAGGTGGTGGATGTTCTCGCCCGTCAGCAGCGCGTTCCGGAAGTGGCTGTGGCCGAAGTCCTGGTAGGCGTCCCACGGGTTGGGCTCGGCCTCGTCCATGCCACCGGGTGCGGCGAGCAGCGTCGCGCCCTTGGCGAGGTGCAGCGTGATGTCGCTCTTGAGGTGGAGGGTGCGGGACTTGTAGGTGCCGGGCGGGAACAGCACGGTGCCGCGGCCGGGAGCGGCGGCTGCCGCGTCGATCGCCCGGTCGATGGCGTCGTCGTCCAGGGTCGTGCCGTCGCCCGTGGCTCCGTAGTCGCGCACGTCGTACGTCCTGGCGGCGGGGGCCGCGCCTGCGGCCGGGGGGACCGCGGCGAGCACACACGCCGCGGCCGCCGCGGCGGCGGAGAAGCGCAGGCGTGTCCATCGCGTCATGAGGCGCCCTTCGGGTCTCGGGGGGTGCGGTCAGGTCCCGTTCTGTCGCTAAGTCACTTCTGTTGCAGCGTCACTGCCTGTCGGTGTCCGGTCAAGAAGCGCGCAGCCAAAATCCTCCGATCTCTTGCGACGCACACGGGCTGCACAGCTCAAGGAAACAAGCGGAACGTGCAGGTAGTTGAGGGAATCAGGCGTGGCAATCCCGGGGTGACCAACTTCTTGGTCCACACCATTCCTTGACTCATTACGTCATACCTCCTACCTTCACAGTCCCCCAATGTGAACAAGGATCAGACAGGAGAATCCTTGATGGAGCGCCCACCGCTCTTACCGCGCACCGCCCTCGCCCTCGCGGCCACCGCCGCACTGATCGCTCCGGCCGCGGTCGCCTACGGCACCGAGCGCTCCCCGCAGGCGCCGGCCGCGTCCTGGAGCCTCAAGTGGAACCCCGCGTCGGGCGCGAGTGTCGCCAGCGCCTTCGAGGGCGCCGAGGACGACCGCGCCGACTCCCACCCCGGCACCACCCACATCTACCCCTCCCAGGGCGGTTTCCGGACCGACATGCACTACCCCAGGGACGTGGACACCAGCACCGACCGCCAGCGCAACGAGGTCCGGGGCATGAAGCAGGACGGCTCCGCCGTCAAGATCCTCAAGAACGAGACCTGGCGGATCCAGTACCAGATGTACGTGCCGGACACGCTCGACGCGACCACGAGCTTCACCCACATCATGCAGATCAAGGTCGGGGACGTGGCCGCCCCGCTGTTCACCATGTCGCTGCACCAGCACGGCGACGGCCCGAAGGTCGAGATACGGACCTCGGACGACGACGACAACCTGACCGAGGCCGGGGCCGCGGACATGGCGCCGCTCCAGGGCGCCTGGAGCGATGTGTCGGTCGAGGTCAAGGCGGCCGACTCGGGCGCATACGCCGACTGGTCGGTGACCACCGGCGGCAAGGAAGTCGCCTCGTACAAGCGCACCGGCCTGGACCTGTGGCGCGGCAAGAACTACCTGCGGCCCAAGTGGGGCATCTACCGGAGCCTGAACAGCAGCGGCCTCAAGACCACGTATCTGCTCACCCGGAACTTCAAGGCGTACAAGCTCCAGTAGGAGGAGAGGCGATGAAGAGCTGTCGGAACACCCTGGTGGCCGCGGCCGCCACCACCGCGCTCACCGCCGGGCTGCTGCTCACCCAGGCGGGCACCGGCAACGCCGCACCGGCCGCGGCCGATTCCGTCCCCTCGGCCATCACGACCGTCTCGTCCGGCTGGTCGATCCCCTGGGGGCTGAGCTGGCTGCCGGACGGCTCGGCGCTGATCAGCGAGCGGGACTCGTTCAAACTCTTCAAGCTCACCCAGTCGGGCACCAAGACCCAGGTGGGCACGGTGCCCAACGTGGTGACGACCAGCGGCGAGGGCGGGCTGATGGGCCTCGCGGTCTCCCCGAACTGGAACACCGATCACTACGTCTACATCATGCACACGGCGTCGGACGGCAACCGGATCGCCCGCATGACCTACGACGGTTCCTCACTGAGCGGCTACAAGGCGATCGTCACCGGCATCAAGAAGAACAAGTACCACAACGGCGGGCGCCTCAAGTTCGGCCCGGACGGCTATCTGTACGCCACCACCGGGGACGCACAGACATCCAGCAACGCGCAGGACAAGAACTCGCTCAACGGCAAGATCCTGCGGATGACCACCGACGGCAAGGCAGCCCCCGGCAACCCGTTCGGCACCCTCGTCTACTCCCTGGGCCACCGCAACCCGCAGGGCCTCACCTGGGACGCTCAGGGCAGGCTGTGGGAGGCGGAGCTGGGCAACAGCCAATACGACGAACTCAACCTCATCGAGGCGGGCAAGAACTACGGCTGGCCCACCTGCGAGGGCAGCTGCTCCACCTCCGGGATGACCAACCCCAAGCGCCAGTGGTCCGTCGGCGAGGCATCGCCCAGCGGGGTCACCTACGCCGACGGCGCCCTCTACATGGCGGCGCTCCGGGGCGAGCGGCTGTGGCGGATCCCGGTGGACGGGACGAGCGCGGGCACCCCGAAGGCGTACTACACCAGCTCGTACGGGCGGCTGCGCACCGTCGAGACGGTCCCCGGCAAGAGCACGCTGTGGCTGTCCACGACGAACGCCGACAACAACGGCGGGGAGCCGGACGGCGCGGACAAGGTGTTCCAGGTCGAGCTGAAGTAGCGCGCCCGCCGCATGCGTACGGTCGCGCTTCCCGCGGAGCGCGACCGTACGCCCGCGTCAGTACGCCAGCCGCTCGTTCATCAGCAGGAAGGCGCCCAGGCCATGGAGGTCGTTGGTGTTGCGGGGGCGGCCGAGGTAGTAGGCCAGATCACCGACGTTGGTGCCCTCGCTGATGTCGGCGATGTTGGTCAGCCCGTCCGGATCCACCGTCACCTTGTCCAGGACGCCCCGGTAGCCGCGGCGCGCCGCCGCCGCGTAGTCGCCACCGCGGATCCAGCCGTGTCCCAGGGCGGCGTGCAGCATCAGGGTGTACATGCTGGAGGCCGAGGTCTCGGTCCAGTTGCCCGGCTCGCTCGCCTTGTCGACGACCTGGAACCAGCGGCCGGTCGCCCGGTCCTGGTAGCGCAGGAATCCCTTGGCCAAGTGCCGTACGTTGGCGATGAGTTCGGCGCGGCGCGGATGGCGGGCGGGCAGCATCTCCAGCACCTCGATGTGCGTCATCGCGGTCCAGCCGATGGCGCGGGCCCAGAAGTGGGCGGAGGTGCCGGTGGTGTCGTCCGGGTTCCAGGGGGCGTCGCCGTCCGCGTCGTAGGCGTGGTAGATCAGCCCGTTCGACGCCTTGAGGTGGCGGAAGTACACCGAGAGGTTCCGGGTGACCTCGTCGTACGCGTAGCTCTTGTCTCCGTAGGCGATGCCGTACCGCAGCAGGAACGGCTGGGCCATGAAGACGCCGTCGCCCCACAGTTCGTTGGTCTTGCCGGTGGCGTGCCACATGCCGCCGTCCACGGTGCGGGGATAGTCGGCGAAGCGGGCGCGGATCTGGTCGGCGGCCGTCCGGTAGCGCGGGTCGCCGGTCTCCCGATGGAGCATCAGCAGCAGGTTGCCGGACTGCATGGCGTCGAGGTTGTCGAAGGTGCGGCTCATATGGCCGTCGGCGTCGACGAACTTGTCCACCCAGCGCTTGATGTACGCCAGGTACGAGGGCTCGCCCACCCGCTGGTAGACGCGGTACGCCCCCAGCAGGAACAGCCCCCGGGTGTAGCCCCAGCCGCCGAGCGAGGCCGGGTCCGGGTAGCGGGCGAGGGTGGAGTCCACCACCGCCCGCGACCAGTCCGTCCGGGCTGCCGCGTGGGCCACCCCGGTCCCCGGCAGCAGAAGGCCGCCGCCGATGCCGAGCGCGCTCGCGAGTACGGTCCTGCGTCTGATCATGGGGAGTTCCCTCTTTTCAGTTCAGGATGCCATGTACACGCCAAGGATAGCGTCGAGCGCACCGTACCGGGGCAAAAGCGGAGGAAAGGGCCGGATCCGCATCCCCCCCCGTCAACGGCCCGGTCACCAACCGGCCGGTGGCGGGGGCGAGCCTCAGCCCGGGCGTGTTGTGTCGGGGCACGCTCGAACTCCATCGTCCCCGCGCCCCGGACCCGCTTGCCCATCGGCGTGAGCACCACCTTGACCGCGCCGAGGTGGATCGGCCGGGAGGGCGGGGGCGACGCCGGGGCGGTGGACGCCCGGGCGGTGGAACTGGTCCTGGCGGCGCAGTCCGCGGACTCGTCGTCGGCGTCCGCACAGCGGCCGGGCACCCGGCAGGCGGACGGCGCCTTCCCCCGCACCGTCGTCCACGAACTCGGCAGCACACCGGTCGAGGCGAAGCCGCAGCGCATCGCGGCCATCAGCACCGGACAGCTGGACGATCTGCTCACCCTCGGCCTCGTGCCCGCCGCCACCACCCGCGCTGGACCCGCCCCGGGAAGACGGACGCGGGCGCCTGTCTCTCCAATCCGCTGTGGAAGAAGCTCGACGCGGTGCGCGCCGGACACACCGTCACGGTGGACGACGACCCCTGGTACCTCCACGCCGCGCCGACCGCCGCGCGTGTCGTCCTCGACGACATCACCGAGCACCTGGGCCGTTGAAACCAGCCGGGGACGTTCGCGACGGTTATGGGGAAGGCATATCCCACCGTCACACCCCGTATGCGATCGGGACAATCCGTCACCATAATGCCCCCCACAGGCAATAGTCTCGGCATACAGGCCGCGGCGGAGGAGGTAGCCCATGGGGACGGGCGATCGCGAACAGGCACAGGCACGAGCGCGGCAGGAAGCCGACCGGCTCACCGCGCAGGGCATCCATGGCATCGCCCTGACCTGGGTGGACAACGCGGGGCTCACCCGCGTCAAGTCCGTGCCCACCGGGCGGCTCGCCCACAGCGCACGGCGTGGCGTCGGCATGTCCCCCGTCTTCGACGTGTACCTCGTGGACGACTCCATGACGACGAGCCCTCATATCGGCGGGCCCGACGGCGATCTGCGGCTCTTCCCCGATCTCGACCGGCTCACCGCGCTGGCCGCCCAGCCAGGCTGGGCCTGGGCACCGGCCGACCGATACGCCCAGTCCGGCCTGGAACACCCCGCCTGCCAGCGGCTGTTCGCCCGCCGCATGGCCGAGCGGGCGCACGGGCGGGGCATCGCGCTGCGCATGGGGTTCGAGACGGAGTGGGTCGTCACCACGGGCGGCACCGGCGGTACGGACGACACGCCCGGCCGCCCCGGCCCGTACAACGCCGCCCCCGGCCCGCACTACGCCGGTAGGGGCCCGGCCTACGGCATGGCGCGCCTGGTCGACCTCTCCGGCTACCTCGCCGACGTACTCGACACGCTGCACACCCAGGGCGTGGAGGTGCTTCAGCTGCATCCGGAGTACGCGGCCGGGCAGTTCGAGGTGTCCGTGGCGCCCGCGGACCCGGTGGGCGCCGCCGATCTCGCCGTCCTGGTTCGCGAAACGATTCGCGGGGTGTCGGCACGGCACGGGCTGACCCCGCTGTTCGGCCCGGTCGCCGAGGCGGGCACGGTCGGCAACGGCGGCCATCTGCACCTGAGTCTGTGGCAGGGCGAGCGCAACCTGTGCCGGGACGGGGACGGACCGCACGGCATGACCGCGACCAGCGAGGCGTTCCTCGCCGGAGTGCTGCGTGCCCTGCCCGCCCTGCTCGCCATCGGCGCCCCCTCTCCGGCGAGCTATCTGCGGCTCGAACCCTCCCGGTGGGCCGGGGCGTACCAGTGCTGGGGGCTGGAGAACCGCGAGGCCGCGCTGCGCTTCATCACCGGCGCCCCGGACGACCCGGGCGGAGCCAACGCCGAGGTCAAGTGCTTCGACCCGGCCGCCAACCCCTATCTGGTGACGGGCACCGTCATCGCCGCCGGGCTCGCCGGACTCGACGCCGGGCTCACCCTGCCACCACCGGTCTCCGGCGACCCGGCGGGGACGGGCCGGGAGCGGCGGCTGCCCACCTCGCTGCTCGGCGCGCTGGAGCACTTCGAGGACTCGGCGGTGCTGCGCGAGGCGCTGGGCGAGCCGCTCTTCGAGGCCATCGCCGCCGTACGCCGCGCCGAGGCGGCGCTGTTCGAAAAGGCCACCCCGCAGGAGATCGCGGCCGCGACCCGGGGACGGTACTGAACGATGCGCTCCGCCGAGGGGACGGCACCGACCGGGCTGTCTCTGCCGCCGCTGGTGGACCACCACTGTCATGGGGTGGCCCGCCGTGAACTGGACCCCGCCGCGTTCGAGGCGTTCCTGACCGAGTCCGACGCGCCCGCCGCGCTCGGCACCACCTTCTTCGACAGCCAGCTGGGCTTCGCGTTGCGCCGCTGGTGCCCGCCGCTGCTCGACCTGGAACCGCACTGCCCGCCCGCCCGCTACCTCGCCCGGCGGCGGGAGCTGGGGGTACGGGAGGTCAACCGGCGGCTGCTGAGCGCCGCCGGGATCACCGAGTTCCTCGTCGACACCGGCCTCCCCGGCGATCTCACCACCCCGGACGAGCTGGCCGCGGCGGCCGGTGGCACCGCGCACGAGATCGTCCGGCTGGAACACCTCGCGGAGCGGACCGCCGACACCTCGCGCAGCGCCGACGACTTCCTGGCCGGGCTCGCCGACGGGATCCGGGAGGCCGCCCGTACCACCGCGGGCTTCAAATCGGTGGCCGCCTACCGCTACGGCCTCCACTTCGAACCCGATCCACCCGCCCCCGCCGCCGTGCACACCGCGGCCGAGCGCTGGCTCGCCCACCGCGCCGAGGGCGGCGCGCCCGCCGCCCGGGTCACCGACCCCGTACTGCTGCGCCATCTGCTGTGGTCCGCGGCCCGCACCGGGCTGCCGCTCCAGCTGCACACCGGCTTCGGCGATCCGGATCTGCGGCTGGACCGCTGCGATCCGCTCGCGCTCACCGACTTCATCCGCGCCGTGCGCCCCACCGGCTGCTCGCTGATCCTGCTGCACGGCTATCCGTACCACCGCGGCGCGGCCTACCTCGCCGCCGTCTTCCCCCATGTCTACGCCGACGTCGGCCTGTCCCTGACCCACACCGGGGCGCGGGCCGGGGCGGTGCTCGCCGAGATGCTGGAGCTGGCCCCCTTCGGCAAGGTGCTGTTCTCCACCGACGCCTACGGGCTGCCCGAGCTGTACGTGGTGGGCGCGCGGCTGTTCCGGGAGGCGCTGACCGGGCTGCTGGACCAGTGGGTGCGCGAGGGCGCGTGGTCGAGCGGCGACGCCGGGCGGGTGGCGGCGCTCCTCGGCGCGGACAACGCGCGCCGAGTGTACGGGCTCGGCAGCACAATCGCCCGTGATCATTAGCCTGGACCGCAGAATCCCCGGTTCGCGGGGCGCTCGGCGACGGTTTTCGCCACGATGGTGAGATGGACGAAGAGCAATTCCTGGAGCGCGCCAAGCAGTTCGCACTCCACCTGGCCGACCTTCAGTCGCGCCTCGACCCCGCGTCGTACGATCTGCTGCTGCGCATCCTGCACGGCATCAACGACGCCATCGTGGGCCGGTCCGCGGGCGGCCCCACCGGTATCGACGTACCGTTCACCGCGCTCGACCGGGATCTGTTCACCCCCGCTCTCGGGCGGGAGCTGGCCAAGCTGACCAGTCTGCTGGGGCCGCACGGGCTCCAGTTGGTCGTCGAGTTCGGCAACCAGCAGGAGAACGACCGGCGCGAGGTCGAGGCGATAGCCCGGGTCAGCGGCATGGATCCCGGAGGCGCGTGATGGTGTACCGGCGGGTACGGTTCGGCGTGGGGCGGCGGTGCGCAGCACCGTCCCCCTCACACCACCGTCCCCGGAGGAGAACGCATGCGGATCAGCGGCACCACCGTCCTGCTCACCGGAGCGACCGGGGGCATCGGGCAGACCCTCGCCCGGGCTCTCGCCGCCAAGGGCGCCAAGCTGCTGCTCACCGGGCGCCGCGAGGAGGTGCTGCGGCCGCTGGCCGAGCGGCTCGGCGCCACTCCGATCGTGGCCGACCTGGCCGAACGGTCCGATGTGGAGCAGCTCGTCGAGGAGGCGGAGGCGGCCGACGCCCGCATCCTCATCGCCAACGCCGCGCTGCCCTCCAGCGGTGACGTCCTCGGCTACGACACCGACCACCTCGACCGCGCCCTCGACGTCAATCTGCGCGCCCCGCTGCTGCTGTCCCGGCTGATGGCACCGCGGATGGTGGCCGCGGGGTCCGGGCAACTGGTGATGATCGGCTCGCTGTCGGGCCGTACCGCCTCCCCCGGCGCCGCGCTCTACAACGCGGCCAAGTTCGGGCTGCGCGGCTTCGCGCTCGGGCTGCGGCAGGACCTGCACGGCACGGGCGTCGGGGTCACGCTGGTGCAGCCCGGGTTCGTCGGCGACGCCGGGATGTTCGCCGACTCCGGCGCCTCCACACCCCCCGGGGTGCGCACCATCACCACCCGCCGGGTGGCGGCCGCCACTGTCCGCGCGATCGAACGGAACCGGGCCGAGGTGAACGTGGCCCCGCTGGAGCTGCGCTTCGGCAGCGCCCTCGGCGGCCTCTTCCCCACCCTGGCGGAGCGCGCCCAGCGCCAGGCGGGCGCCGATCGTACGTCCCGGCAACTCGCCGACGGACAGCGCGACAAGCGCTAGCAGGCCGTGGTGTAGGTTCGGGCGACCCCACCGGGAGTTCGAGCGAGGGAGCGGGTTATGCGTGCTGTGGTGTTCGACGACTTCGGGCGCAGGCCCGAGGTGCGGACCGTCGACGATCCCACCCCCTCCCCGCGCGGCGTGGTCATCCGCGTCGAGGCCACCGGGCTGTGCCGCAGCGACTGGCACGGCTGGATGGGCCACGACCCGGACATCCGGCTGCCGCACGTCCCCGGCCATGAACTCGCGGGCACCATCGAGGAGATCGGCCCCGACGTCCTGAACTGGCGCCCCGGCCGGCGGGTCACGGTGCCCTTCGTCTGCGCCTGCGGGCGCTGCGCCGCGTGCGCGGACGGCGCCCAGCAGGTGTGCGAGCGGCAGACGCAGCCGGGGTTCACCCACTGGGGGTCGTTCGCCGAGTACGTCGCGGTCGAGAACGCCGACGTCAACCTCGTCGGCATCCGCAACGAGCTGCCGTTCACCACCGCCGCCTCGCTCGGCTGCCGCTTCGCGACCGCCTTCCGCGCGGTGGTGACGCAGGGCCGGGTCGCCCCGGGCGAATGGGTCGCGGTGCACGGATGCGGCGGGGTCGGGCTGTCCGCCGTCATGATCGCGGCGGCGTGCGGGGCGCGGGTCGTCGCGGTCGACATCTCCGCCCGGGCGCTCGCCCTGGCCTCCCGCTTCGGCGCGGCGGTCTGTGTGGACGCGTCCTCCACCCTGGGCTCGGTGGCCGAGGCCGTCGCGGACGCGACGGGCGGCGGCGCCCATGTCTCCGTGGACGCGCTGGGCTCGCCCCGTACCTGCGCGGCCTCGGTGGGCAGCCTCCGCCGCCACGGCCGCCATGTCCAGATCGGCCTGCTGCCGCCCGCCGCCGGAAACCCGATGCTCCCGATGGACCGGGTCATCGCGCTCGAACTCCAGCTGCTGGGCAGCCACGGCATGGCAGCGCACGCGTACGGGCCGATGATGGAGATGGTCGACGCCGGGACGCTGCGGCCGGACCTGCTGGTCACCGACGTCATAGGTCTGGACGCCGTACCCGAGGCCCTGTCCGCGCTGCCGTCGGCGGCGAAGGGCGGGGTGACGGTGATAGAGCCCCACCGCGCCCCGACGGGGTCGGGATCGTGATGTCGCGCATCGCGAAGACCGCCGCGAGGGCGAGGACTCCCGCGGCGGCCCCGCCCCAGGCGATCGTGGAGCCGATCGCCGGGGTGCTCGCCGCGACCGCGCCCTGACGGCCCATCAGGGACTGCGCGCAGGCCAGCCCGAAGGTGCCGCCGATCTGCTTGGCGAGGGCCGAGCCCGCGGTCGCCGTGCCCATGTCGGCGGCGGGTACGGAGTTCTGGGTCGCGATGGTGATGCCGCCCATCGCGGGCCCCGTACCGAGCCCGGCGATCAGTAGCCATCCGCAGATCAGGGGCGTCGGTGTCGCCGCGTCCAGGGCGAAGAACGCGGCGGTCCCGGCGGTGAGCAGTCCGGCGCCGGTCAGGAGCACCGGTTTGGTGTGGCCGCTGCGCAGGATCGCGGCGGCGGTGAGCCGGTTGCTCAGCGCCATGCCGACCATCAGGGGCAGGAGCAGCAGCCCGGAGGTGGTCGCGGAGTGACCCCGTACCTGCTGGAAGTAGAGCGGCAGCAGGATGCCGACCGGCATGGCGGCGGCCTGGAAGAAGAACCCGCCGGTCAGCAGGGCGCTGTAGGTGCGGTGCCGGAAGAGGCGGAGCGGCAGCACGGGGACGGACGCGCGGCGCTCGACGGGAACGAGCAGGGCGAGCAGCACCAGACCGCCGAGCAGACACCCGACGACGGTGGGGTCCGTCCAGGGCGGGGTGCGCCCGCCCGCCGGGGTGCCCTTCAGGCTGAGACCGGTCAGGGTCAGTGAGAGACCGGCCATGAGGAGCAGGACCCCCGCCACGTCGAGCCGCCCGGACGGCGCCTCGGCGGGGCGGCGGTCCGGTAGGGCCAGGACGAGGACGGCCGCGGCGGCCAGGCCGATGGGGAGGTTGAGCCAGAACGCCCAGCGCCAGCCGGCGTGGTCGGCCAGCAGACCGCCGACGATCGGGCCGCCGACCAGGCCGAGCACCAGCATCGTGCCCATCGCCGTCTGCATGCGGATCAACCCCTCCGTGCGGGAGGGCGGGTTGAGGTCGCGGATCAGGGCCATGCCGAGGGTGAGCAGGGCCCCGGCGCCCAGCCCCTGCCCGGCGCGGCAGATGATCAGCGCTTCCATGGAACCGGCGAGGCTACAGGCGAGGGAGCCCGCCAGGAACAGGGCGAGCCCGCTCAGCAGCAGTCGGCGGCGGCCGTACAGGTCGGAGAAGCGGCCGTAGACGGGCACGCTGATCGAGGAGGTCAGCAGATAGGCGGTGACGAGCCAGACGTACCAGCTGTCGCTGCCGCCGATCTGCTCGACGATGCGGGGCAGGGCGGTGCCGACCACGGTGCCGTCGAGCATGGCCAGGAACGCACACGCCAGCAGGGACAGGGTGATCAGGGTCCGGCGGCGGGAGCTGAGCTGCGCATACCCCTCGGATGCGGTCACCGGCCCTCCCCCGGCCCGGTGAACGCGCCGTGCAGGAAGAGGTCCACCAGTTCGTCGGTGGTCAGCGGGTCGTTCACGCCCGGCCGCCCGGCGAACATGAGCAGCAACTGAAAGGAGTCCGCTAGTCGTTCGGGGGCGAGCCGCAGGCTCTCCCGGTCCGGCTCCAGCAGGGCGGCCAGCGCCGCGCGCGGCGCGGCGAGCCCCGCTTCGCGGTC
>NZ_RIBZ01000040.1:0-7315 GCF_003721215.1 Streptomyces botrytidirepellens | reverse complement strand
CGCTCTCCGATGGAGGGCGGGGGATTTCGCGTATCCGATACCGGTGGATACCGGCGCGTTCCGGCTGGTTCCGGCGGGCCGGGGCCCGCCGGAACCGGGCGCGGCTAACGCAGCCGGGCCATCAGCGCGTGCTCGACCAGCGTGATCAGCGCGCTCTTGGCCTCGCTGCGGTGGCGCGCGTCCGTGATGATGATCGGCGCGTCCGGGCCGATCTGGAGGGCCTCACGGACCTCTTCGGGGCTGTACGGCTGGTGTCCGTCGAAGCCGTTGAGGGCGATGACGAAGGGCAGGCCGGAGTTCTCGAAGTAGTCGACGGCGGGGAAGCAGTCGGCGAGTCGGCGGGTGTCGACGAGGACGACGGCGCCGATGGCGCCGCGGACCAGGTCGTCCCACATGAACCAGAACCGGTCCTGGCCGGGGGTTCCGAACAGGTACAGGATCAGGTCCTGGTCGAGCGTGATGCGGCCGAAGTCCATGGCCACCGTGGTGGTGGTCTTGTCCGGCGCGTGGGTGAGGTCGTCGATGCCCGCCGAGGCGGACGTCATCACGGCTTCGGTGCGCAGCGGGTTGATCTCCGAGACCGCGCCGACGAACGTGGTCTTGCCCACGCCGAAGCCGCCCGCCACCACGATCTTCGCGGAGGTGGTGGAGCGGGCTGCACCGCTAGAGCTTGCGAAGTCCACTGAGCACCCTTTCGAGCAGTGTCACGTCAGGCTGGCCGCCGGCGGACTCGTCGCCGCCGGGCTGGTGAATGGCGACGAGCCCGGCCTCGGCCAGGTCGGCTACGAGGATCCGGGCGACGCCGAGGGGGATGGTGAGCAGTGCGGAGATCTCGGCGACCGACTTGATCTCGCGGCACAGTTGGCAGATCCGCTGGTGCTCGGGGAGCTGGCCCTGGAGCTGGGTGGGATCGGCCGTGGTGTGTACCAGTGCCTCGATGGCGAGCTGGTACCGGGGCCGGGTACGGCCCCCGGTCATGGCGTACGGGCGCACCAGGGGGTTATGCGCGCCTCCCGTGGGGGAAGGTTCCGGTGCGAGGCGCTGAGGCGGCTGTACGGGCTGGATGCGGGGTGGCTGCGGTGGTTCGTACATCGGACTCTCGGGAGGCGCGTAGGAGGGCGCGTAGAGGTCCTGCTGGCCCTGTGGGTTCAGGGGCTGCGGGGGCATCGGCTCCTGAGGCTGCTCGCCGGGGTGATCCCAGGACTGTTCGCCCGGGTACGGGGAGCGTGCCTGGCGGCTCGGCGCGGAGGGGAAGTTGAAGCGCTTCATCGGGGCTTCTCCGCGCGGTTCGGACGGCTGCCCATGGCCGTACGGATATCCGCTAGGGGGCGTTGCCACGTTTCCTCCTCCAACTCCAACGTGCCTGTCGGCCGGTCGCGCCACCGCACCCTATGGCGCGGTGGCGCGAAACGCACTCCATGTTTGCTAGTTGAGAAGACTGCCTTGCAATTCGGCGCGCAGGTCGGGGGTGAGGACGTTGCCCGCGCGATCGACGAGCAGGGCCATCTCGTAGCCGACGAGGCCGATGTCGCACTCCGGGTGGGCGAGTACGGCGAGGGAGGAGCCGTCGGAGATGGACATGATGAAGAGGAAGCCTCGTTCCATTTCGACGACGGTCTGGTTGACCGCGCCGCCTTCGAAGATGCGGGAGGCTCCGGCGGTGAGCGAGGTCAGGCCGGAGGCGACCGCCGCCAGTTGATCGGCTCGGTCACGGGGGAAGCCTTCGGACATCGCCAGAAGGAGTCCGTCGGCGGAGACCACCACGGTGTGGGACACCCCGGGGGTGTTGTCCACGAAATTGGTGATCAACCAGTTCAGGTTCTGCGCCGCCTGGCTCATCGGGCTCACACTAACGCTCCTGATCGTAGGTGCTGCCGGGGCCGAAGCCCTGTTGGTCATGCTGGTCACGCGGGGTGATCCCGGATCCCGCATCGCGTCCCCGCTGGATGCCGCGGCGCAGGTTGCTGAGCCTGCCGCGGACGTCCTCCGGGGCCCGGGAGACCTGGGGGCCGCCCTGTCCGGTGGGCTCCGCGGCACCCTCGACCAGGTTGGCCTTGGGCACCCTCCGGGGCAGACCGGAGGAGGTGACCCCGCCGGCCTTCGGCTCGCGGAGCTGTTCGGCACGGTGCCAGCGCTGGTCGTTCTCCGACTGCCACCGGTTACCGTCCTCCTGCGGGGTCTGCCGCGGCCGTTCCGGCGCCGCAGCCGCCGCCGGCTCCCCGACTGCCGCCTGTGCCCCTGTCTCCTCGATCGGCTGCCACTGCTTGTCGCGGCGCGGGAGCCCCGCGTCGGTCATGGAGTGGACGCCGCTCGGAGAGGGGCCCGGACGGTGGAACTCTACGCGGTCCCGCGAAACTTCGGGACCGCCGGGTCCCGATTCCGTTTGCGTCCCGAACTGCGACGCGAAGGGATTTTCAAAAGATCCGGAATCGCCCCACTCTCCCTGCTGGGAAGGTGAGTTATAGCCCACGTACGGCTGTTGTTCCGGCTGTGTCTGGGCTGTGAAGTCCGCTTCCGGTTCAGAAAAGGCGGAATCCTGGTACTGGGGACCGGCCGGTCCCGGACCGGGCTGGGCCAGCAGATCCGGCTCGGCCGGGTCGTGCCGCGGCTCCTGCTCCTGCTGCACGGCCTGGAGCCCGCCGTACTGCCGCGGGGGCTGCTCCGGCCGCTGGAACTGCTCCTGCTGCGGGAACCGCTCCTGCCGCTGGAGCTGCTCCTGGGCGTACGACGAGTCGTCGAAGCCCAGCTCGGCGGCCGTGCGCGAGGACAGGGCGGCGTCCTCGGCGGTGTACGTGGGCTGCGGCTCCGGCTCCGGGACGAGCCGGGAGACCGTGAACTCGTCCTGGGGCAGCTCCTCGCCGCCACCGCCGTGGGTGATCGCCTCGGGCAGCATCACCAGCGAGGTGGTACCCGCCTGCTCACCGGCCGGGCGCAGCTGCACCCGGATGTTGTGCCGGTCGGCGAGGCGGCCGACCACGAACAGGCCCATGCGCTGGGAGACCGCGGCGTCCACGGTCGGCGGATTGGCCAGCTTGTGGTTGATGTCGGCGAAGTCCTCGGCGGTCAGGCCGATGCCCTTGTCGTGGATCTCGACCACCACGCGGCCGTCCGGCAGCCGGGTCGCGGTGACCCGCACCTTGGTGTGCGGCGAGGAGAAGGTGGTGGCGTTCTCCAGCAGCTCGGCGAGCAGATGGACGAGGTCGGTCACCGCGGTGCCGTGGATCTCGCTCTCGGAGATCCCGGCCAGTTCGATGCGCTCGTACGACTCCACCTCGGAGGAGGCGGCGCGCAGCACGTCGATCAGGGGCACCGGCTGGTTCCAGCGACGGCCCGGCTCCTCGCCCGCGAGGATCAGCAGGTTCTCGCCGTTGCGCCGCATGCGGGTGGCCAGGTGGTCCAGCCGGAAGAGGTGCTCCAGCTGGTCCGGGTCGGCCTCCCGGCTCTCCAGTTCGGAGATCAGGGTGAGCTGCCGCTCGATCAGGCCCTGGTTGCGACTGGAAAGGTTCGTGAAGATCGCGTTGACGTTGCCCCGCAGCATCGCCTGCTCGGCCGCGAGACGGATCGCCTCGCGGTGCACCTGGTCGAAGGCGCGGGCGACCTCGCCCAGTTCGTCCCGGGTGTTGATCGGGATCGGGGTGACCCGCGTGTTCACCCGGCCCGGGTCGGTGCGGGAGAGCTGGTCGACCACCATGGGCAGCCGCTGCTCGGCGACGTCGAAGGCGGCGTTGCGCAGCTGGAGCATGCTGTGGCTCATCGAGCGGGCCATCCGGCCGGCCACGAAGAACGCCACGAGCAGCGCGACGAGGACGATCGCGGCGTTCACGATCGTGTCCTGCTTTGCGTTCGCGGATATTTGCGATGCCTCGTTCACGGCCTTGTCCACGAGGTTCTGCTCGGCGTCGCGGTAGGCGTCGAACTTGACCGTGGACGCCGCGAACCAGGCGTCCGGAGTGATGCCCTGGTCCGCCAGGTCCTCGGGCGCCGAACCACCGGCAATGGCCTGCACCATCCGGTCCATGGAGGGCGGTTCGCTGTACGTCTTCCCCGCGGCCTCGGCCTTCTGCTTGGCCGCGGCGCTCTGCGCCTGCGCCCGCTTCTTGGCCGCGGTGAGGGTGTCCTCCAGCCGGGTCACGTCCTCCGGGGTGCCCGCGGCGTTGAACTCCCCGAGGGCGATGCCCTCCAGGTAGACATAGCTGCCGAAAGCGGTCAGCTGGGTCTTGCGGTCGGCCGCCGACGGACCCGGCTTGACCAGCAGATGCGTGCCGATGGAGCGCTGGAGCGACTCGGCGCCCTTGGCCAGCGAGACCGCGTAGACGGTGCGGCCGTAGGAGGTGATGTTGCCGGTGCCCAGGCCCAGTTCGTTGGCGAACTCGATCAGCGAGTGCTCGACGCCGACGTAGCCCTCTTCGGTCTTCACCGCGCCCAGCCGGTCGGTGTAGGCGTTCCGCCGCAGCGCCGCCAGCTGGGGTTCGGTCGACCGGAACGCCTTGAGGCGGCGTTTGAGCGTCGCCGTCTGCGGCATGTCGGCGGCCGCCTGGTCGAATTGCTCCTTCATCGCGTCGGTCGTCGCGCGGACCTTGCGCACCACGTCCTCATTGGTGCCGGTCAGCAGCGGTCCCGCGGTCCGGTCGCGCTCGTCGACCAGCGCGTGGGCGTAGGACTCGGCGGCCCGGACCAGCTTGGCGGTGCGTTCCGCGTCCTGCGCCTCGTTCCAGGTGGTGACCGACGCCGACACCTGGAACCCACCGAAGACCAACGCCACCAGCACGGGGATGAGCAAAATGGCGTACAGCCTCGTGCGCACCCCCCAGTTCCGCGGGGTGATCCGGCCACCTGTGGGGGCGGGCGGATCCGACGCATCTGCGGACGGTGCCGCTGTGCGTGTACGCGGCGGCGGGGTGAAGTTCCCTCGCGCTTCTTGCGCGGGGTCCGGCGTGCTTCGCCTCACTCGACCAACAACCTCTCGGCGTCGGCACCGATCTCGTGCCGTTCCCAGTTGAGCCCTTACTGCCCAGTTCAGCGAATTCCAGCACGCCCCGCAGGTGCTTTCCAAACACTACGCAAACCGATCAGTCTGTTGTCTAGACCAGAGATAAAACGGGCGTTACGGGTGAGCCATGTCAAATACCGAACTAATTGAGTGCACACCGGAGTCGATCACGTGCGCTCCGTGTCGACGAGCCATGTTTTTCTCTGTCGAAACGTTATGAAGGTACGAGCGGGCCGTGTCGTTGGACACAGCCCGCTCGTACCTCTGCCGCCGGTTAACTTACGGCGATGTTCCCCTACTTGAGCCGGGCCATCAGCGCGTGTTCGACCAAGGTGATGAGGGCGCTCTTGGTCTCGCCGCGGTGGCGCGCGTCGGTGGTGATGATCGGGGTGTCCGGGCCGATCTGGAGGGCCTCGCGGACTTCCTCCGGCGCGTACGGCTGGTGTCCGTCGAAGCCGTTGAGGGCGATGACGAAGGGCAGGCCGGAGTTCTCGAAGTAGTCGACGGCGGGGAAGCAGTCGGCGAGTCGACGGGTGTCGACGAGGACGACGGCGCCGATGGCGCCGCGGACCAGGTCGTCCCACATGAACCAGAACCGGTCCTGGCCGGGCGTGCCGAACAGGTACAGGATCAGGTCGTCGTCCAGCGTGATGCGGCCGAAGTCCATCGCCACGGTCGTCGTGGTCTTGTCCTGCACGTGGCTCAGGTCGTCGATGCCCGCCGAGGCGGACGTCATCACGGCTTCGGTGCGCAGCGGGTTGATCTCCGAGACCGCGCCGACGAACGTGGTCTTGCCCACGCCGAAGCCGCCCGCCACCACGATCTTCGCCGAGGTGGTCGCGCGGGCCGGCGGGGCGCCGCCGCTAGAGCTTGCGAAGTCCACTGAGCACCCTTTCGAGCAGTGTCACATCCGGCGTGCCGCCCGTTTCCGAGCTGCCCCCCGGCTGGTGGATGGCCACCATGCCGGCCTCCGCCAGGTCGGCCACCAGAATCCGCGCCACCCCGAGGGGTATGTTCAGCAGCGCCGACACCTCCGCGACGGACTTGACCTCCCCGCAGAGATGGCAGATGCGCTGGTGCTCGGGAAGCAGTCCCGCCAGGTGCGCGGGGTCGGCCGTGGTGCTGACCAGTGCCTCGATGGCGAGCTGGTAGCGCGGCCGGGTCCGGCCTCCGGTCATGGCGTAGGGACGCACCAATGGCTGGTCGCCTTCACCCCCGTACGGCGAGTGGTGATGGCCGCCGTACGGGCCGGTCGAGGCAGGGGGCGGGGTCATGAGTCCTCCGGTCGGACAACAAGGTGACGACGTGTGCCGTCGGTCGGTGCCGGTGGGGGGCGCCCGGCCGTACGGCCGGGCGGGCGGTCGGGGGTCAGTTCAACAAGCTGCCTTGCAATTCGGCGCGCAGGTCGGGGGTGAGGACGTTGCCCGCGCGATCGACGAGCAGGGCCATCTCGTAGCCGACGAGGCCGATGTCGCACTCCGGGTGGGCGAGTACGGCGAGGGAGGAGCCGTCGGAGATGGACATGATGAAGAGGAAGCCTCGTTCCATTTCGACGACGGTCTGGTTGACCGTCCCGCCTTCGAAGATGCGCGAGGCCCCGGTGGTGAGCGAGGTCAGGCCGGAGGCGACCGCCGCCAGTTGATCGGCTCGGTCACGGGGGAAGCCTTCGGACATCGCCAGAAGGAGTCCGTCGGCGGAGACCACCACGGTGTGGGACACCCCGGGGGTGTTGTCCACGAAATTGGTGATCAACCAGTTCAGATTCTGCGCCGCCTGGCTCATCGGGCTCAACTAACGCTCCTGCTGGTAAGTCGGGCCTACGCCGCGATCGTGATTGCCGTCGAGGCCGGTTCCGGCCCGACGACCCTGCTGAATCCCCCGGCGGAGGTTGGTCAGCCTCCCGCGTACATCGTCGGGCGCGCGAGACACCTGGGGCCCCACCTGCTCGGGCTGCTGCGACGGCTGTGCGGCACCCTCCACGAGATTGGCGCGGGGCACCCGCCGTGGCAAGCCGGACGCCGTGATACCGCCGGCGGCGGGTTCGCGGATCTGTCCCGCGCGCCGCCAGCGCTCGTCGTTGGCCGACGACTGCCACGCCGATCCCGCGCCCAGCCCCTGGAAACCGGCGCCGTTGGTGCCGTTGGTGCCGCCGCTGCGCTGGGCTCCGTTGGTGTCGCCCAGGCCGCCGGTTCCGCCTGCCGCGGCGGTGTTGTATTCACCGGTGTTGTATTCACCGGTGTTCCAGGACGGCTGCTGCGGCTCGCGCCCCCGGGCGGGCGGCACGGCCGAGGCGGGCTGCCCGGGCGCGGGCGGCTCCGGAGCCTG
>NZ_RIBZ01000046.1:0-49390 GCF_003721215.1 Streptomyces botrytidirepellens | reverse complement strand
AGTACTGACTACCCACCTGGCACTACTTCCTCTGGAACCTCACGTCCCAGTCTCCAGGTGTCCAGTCACAAGGGGAAGCTTCAGAGTGCGGATTCGATCGGGCTGGGAACGTGGCGGTCGCCCTCCGGTACGACCGAGGATCGCAAACTTAGACCACGCAGGAAATTACTTGGTGTGGTGGTCGCTTTGTAGGGCTGGAATTGATGGTTGTGGCTGCGGTCGGCTTCGCCATTGCGGACGTCCCCGATTTCCTGCCTGCCGTGGTCAGCCTCGGCTCCCCGCGGTGGAGGCCCTGACTCGGTCACGCTGCTCGCCACTGATAAGACTGGCACCTGCTCGAGGGCCGGATGGTCGCGGAAGGGCTGCGGACGCCTTGGGTGAGGCGACCGTCACCGGCCCCGGCTGAGGCCCCGAGGGGCACCTCGTGTGCGACGGTCAACTTGACCGCGGGTGCCGTCCGAAGCGAGGGCCCGGGTCTCCCCGGTGATCACAGAGCGTCGTAACTCCACCATCACCAGAACCTCTTCGTGCTCTGCTGCCGAGTCACCCCTGAAGGGTGTCTCTATTGCCGTACGGTGGCTGACCTGGGGCTTTGAGATCTTCCGATTCTGGGCATGATTACTGATCGTGGGCCTGCGACTGCTCTATCTGATCTTCTACCGGCTACTGGGCTGCCTTCTTCTGCTGGGCCGTTCGTCCGCAGCGAGCAACGCCGAGGTCCTGGCGCTTCGTCATGAGGTCGCTTTGCTGCGCCGACAGGTTGAGCGGCCGCGGATCTCGTGGGCCGATCGTGCCGTGCTCTCCGCTCTTGCACGGCACCTGCCGCCCGCTCTACGCCGCCATCGGCTGGTCACCCCCGGCACGCTGCTGACCTGGCACCGCCGTCTGGTGCGCTGGAAATGGCGCCAAGCACCGGTCAGGCCCGGCCGGCCACCGTTGCCGGAAGAGATGGTCGCCCTCATCCAGCGCCTGGCGAGGGAGAACCCGACCTGGGGGTACGTCAGAATCCAAGGCGAGCTGCGACGGCTTGGTCATCGGGTCGCCGCTGCCACGATCCGACGCGTCCTGCGCCGCTCCGGTCTACCGCCCGCACCGCGGCGCGCATCCCAGCAGACCTGGCGTTGCTTCCTGCGCTCCCAGGCCCACACGCTGCTGGCTTGCGACTTCATGCACGTGGAGACCGTCTTCCTCAAACGTCTCTAGGTTTTCTTCGTTATGGAGATCGCCACCCGGCGCGTCCATGTCCTGGGCGTCACCGCCCGCCCCACCGGCGTTTGGGTCACCCAACTCGCCCGCAATCTGCTCATGGACTTTGAGGACAGAGCCGGGCACTTCCGGTTCCTTATCCGTGACCGGGACAGCAAGTTCACCGCCGCATTCGACGCAGTCTTCGCGTGCAACGGCACTGCCGTCATCCCGACTCCGCCGCAAAGCCCCCGATCAAACGCGTTCGCCGAACGATGGATACGCACAGCCCGCGCCGAATGCACCGACCGCCTCCTCATCACCGGGGAACGACACCTGCGCACGGTCCTCACTGCGTACGCCGAGCACTACAACACCGGGCGGCCCCACCGCAGTCTGGACCTACGCGCCCCGGACGACGACCCGAACATCATTCCTTTACCCGCTGGCACGGTCAGGCGCCGACAGGTACTCGGTGGACTGCTCAACGAGTACCACACCACGCAACAGGAAAGGCCCAGCTCAGCAGCTTGATCGGAATATTGACACCCTTCACCGAGAGCAACTACCTCCCTCGCCGACCACCACACTGCGCCGCTGACCGACTTGAAAACGCACGACGGCTGTTCCAGAGCCGTGTCCTTGGTGGCCTGATCAATGAGTACAGGTACGCGCCAATGACCAGCAGTGACGCGTTTCTGAACGGCACACCCGAACAGGGACTTCTACCTCAAGAAGCGCGGGCGAAGGACGCAAGCACGTTCAAGCCGTGATCGCGCTCGCCCGTCGACGCGCCAGCGTCCTGTGGGCACTCCTGCGCGACAATCGGGCATTCCCTCGGTTCCGCCGGTCGCGCAGGCAGCTTGACCGGTGGCGGACGCGTGGATGGAGCCAGCCCGTGCGGATCGGCCCAGCAGGCTGCCGCACGCCTTCAGCTCGGGGCGCACGTCGTTCTTGCCGGACCTCTTGTCGGCGAAGCTACGGCGGCAGCCCGCGACGTCGAGTGCGTCGACCTGGCAGTCGAGCTTCTGTCCGCCGGTCGACACCCGCGCGTAGCCGATCGGGATGTCGGTGAGGACGGCGCGTGAGGGGGTGATGAGTTCGGACGGTTCCAGGGGCGCGTTCATGCCCGGGGTCTCCTCAAGAAACGGTGCCCGGCTACATCCGTCAGCCCGACTCGCTCGCCAACACACTCCGCAACAACCCCCCTGCGTCGGCCTCCCCGAAGAGCCGTCCTGCCACACCCCCTCAGTTTCGTCCCCGGCCGTCTTTCTGTGCTCATGAGGTGCTCTGTGGGTTCTTGGCGGTCGCACGGGGCAGTAACGTCTTCGGTGTGCGGGCGGGCGTGGCCGCGTTTCAGGCGGGCCGGCGGATGGCGTGCACGGCTGTGTCGTAGAGGTCGAACAGGTCGACCCGCCCGCCGAGGCGCACCCACTCCTGGTTCGCTGCCTGGAGGCAGGTGATCGCCGTGGCCGCGATCGCGCGCGCTTGGAGGGCGCGGTGGTCGGAGTTGGGCAGTCGGGGCTCGATCAGTGGTGTGAGCAGGTCTTGCCAGCGCGCCTGCTTTTCGGCGTGGCCGGCGCGCAGCGACTCGTTGTCGAACAGGAGGGTGATTATCTCGAGCCGGTGCTCGGGGGTGGTCTCGATCTCCTCGATCACCTGGAATGCCGCGCGCAGCGACGCCCAGCAGTCCTCGTCGGCGGGGCGCTGCGCGAAGCGCTCCGCGATCAACTCGCCTTGTTCGGACAGGCCGCCGAGCGCGAGGTCTTCCTTGCTGGGGAAGTAGTTGAACAAGGTCCGCCGGGAGACGCCCGCTGCGGCGGCGACCTCCTCCAGTGTCGTGTTGTCGTACCCCTGGGCGGCGAACAGCTCGACAGCGGTTCGGGCGAGCAGGGATCGGACCACGGAGCGGGTCTGCTCACGAATGGATGTCTGTTTCCGGGCCATGCACCCATTGTACAAGCATTCATTCCATGTAGTTATTTGCACTCAGTGCAAAGTAGTGCCTAGGGTGTATGGCATGACAAGGATCGACTATCGCCATCAGACCGTCATCGTCACCGGGGCCAGCTCCGGCCTCGGCGCGGAGTTCGCGCACCAGTTGGCCCGCCGCGGCGCGAACCTCGTGCTCGTCGCACGCCGGGCGGACCGACTCCAGAGCCTGGCCGACGACCTCACCCGCACCCACGGCGTCACGGTGACCGTCATTGCCCGTGACCTCGGCCTGCCCGACGCCGGCCGCACACTGCGCGCCGAGCTCGAATCCCGCGGCATCTATGCCACCGGACTGGTCAACAACGCGGGCTTCGGCACCCACGACGCCTTCCGGGACGAGAATCCAGAGCGCCTGCAAAGCATGATCGCGCTGAACGTCGCCGCCCTCGTCGACCTCAGCCGCGCCTACATCGACCCGCTGACCTCCGTCGGCAACGGCTTCCTGATCAACGTCGCGAGCCTCCTGGGCTTCCAGCCGACCCCGTACCTGAGCGTTTACGGCGCCACCAAGGCATTCGTGCTCAGCTTCACCGAATCGCTGTGGGAGGAGACCCGCGGCACTGGCCTGCGCGTCCTCGCCGTGTGCCCTGGTGCGGTGGAGACCGAGTTCTTCGACGCTGCCGGCAGCCAGTCGGCCGACTACGGATCGAAACGGGCCACCGTCGACGACGTCGTGAAGACGGCCCTCGACACCCTCGACCGCCGCTCTGCACCGCCATCAGTCATCACCAACGGCCGCGGCCTCGCCCTCGCCAGCAAGATCCTGCCACGGCGCCTGGTCGTCCGCGCGATGGGGTGGATGGCACGACGCGCCATGCACGCGTAGCTCCACTCATCGCCAGACCGCCACGGGCGTGGGGACCATCGGTACAGCCGTGGCGCTCGGCACTTGATCTGGGGCGTCGATGGCGGGCGCGGACCCGGATGACACGGAGTTCCTCCGAGAGAAGAGAACGGCATGACCGATCGCCTCCCCGCAGCAGACCTGCGGAACATCGTCGCCGCCCTGCGCATCGAACGCACGGAGATGCTCGACTTCACCAGCAGCCTCAGCGATGAGGAATGGGCGGCACCCAGCGCCGCGGCGGGATGGCGCATCGCCGACATCGTCGCCCACATCGGCGCGACAGCAAGGAACTGCTACACGCCCCCCCGGACTGGATACGCTCCGCGCTACCAGCCTCGAACAACTCAACGAAGGCCCCGTCGACCGGCGACGCGGCTGGAGCCGGGCACAGGTCATGGCCGAGTACACCCGCGCCACCCGCCGAGCGACCACGCTCCTCGACCTCATCCGACGCACCCCCACCACCCGGCTACGCATACCGCTCATCGAACTCGGACGCTATCCCTTGGGCCTGTTGATCGGCGGCGCCCTCGTCTTCGACCACTGCACGCACCTGCGGCCACGACATGGCGCCAGCACTCGGCCGGCCCACGCCGCCCACCGACGCCGACCGGATGCGAGCGGTCCTGACGTGGATGCTCGCCGTGCTGAGCAATCAGGTCGGACAGGCGCCGGTCGCCGGGCTCGAGGCCCGTGTCGCCCTGACGCTCACCGGCCCCGGCGGCGGAACATGGTGGATCGATGAGGCAGGCGTGCTGGCCCCGTCCAACGGCCCGGTCGCCGCGCACATCACCACCCCCGCGCTGACCTTCCCCGACTGGGGCACCCAGCGGTCATCGTGGCGCGACCACGACGTGACCGTCACCGGCGACACCGAACTCGCCACCCATCTCCTCGACGCCGTCAACATCATCTGACCGCATCGTCCGGGTTGACTCGGTCATTGAGACTCCTCGCGAGGGGCCCGCTCCGCGCAGGCGGAGGTGTCCCGCTGGTGTGCGTGCCGGAGGTCCACGTGCTCACGTCCGCGCCGCGTACGCGGAGATGCACCGGGGACGACGCAGCGGATATCGGTGCAAACCGGGTCCGCTCCCTGCATGCGGAGATGCTCCGAACAACACCGACTCCGCCGTGCCTGGGACGAGTCCCCTCCGCGCCCGCCTGGATATTCCGTACGGTTGCCGATCATCGGAGTGAGCGCCCCGAGTCTGCTGCTCAGCGCGATCATAGCCCGCACGGGCATGCCGACCCACCCTGTGCCGCTCGAAAAGTCATCGTCGCAGGTGGGAGAGGTACGGTCAGTCCGCTGGGATGATGTCCTCCGTGATCGTGTCCTTGCTGTACAACGTGACCCGGAAGCTGCTGACCGTTCCATCGGTGCTCCTCCGTCGCGGGACGGCGGAGAACGCGGAACTGCTGGTGCTGCGGCACGAGAACGCGGTCCTGCGTCGCCAGCCGGCCGGGCCGGTCCGCTACGAGCCTGCCGACCGGTTCTGGTTCGCCGCTCTGTCCGGGCTGATACCCCGACGCCACTGGCGTGAGGTGTTCCCTGTCGGCCCCCGGCACTCTGCTGGCCTGGCACCGCAGGTTCATCGCCGCGAAGTGGGACTACACCGCGCGCCGACGCACCGGACGTCCACCCGCCCGGACAGCGATCCAGGTCCCACCTGGCGCGAGTTGCTGACCGCGCAAGCCGAGGGCATCATCGCGGCAGACGCCGAATCCGCCATCGCCCATCTCCACGGCCCGCGTCGCTTACGTGTGCGCTGGGAGTCCCGGGACGACATGCACGACGCCTTTCTCCAACTCGCTCAGTGCATGGCCCTCACCCGCAGACTCGCAGCTTTCTGAGAGGGCGATACGTGAGCTGATGTCCGGTTTGCGGTCGCCTGATCGTGTGGCTCTGCGGCGTCCGGCCTGGTCGGGCGGCTTGGCCGTGTCGGGGTGGCCGGGTGAGTGGACGCAAGCCGTACCCGAGCGACTTATCGGATGAGCAGTGGGCGTTGATTGAGCCGGTGATCGCGGCATGGAAGGCCGGGCACCGGTCGGTCGGCGGGCATAGGGGCCGGTACGAGATGCGGGAGATCGTGAACGCGCTCCTGTACCAAAGCCGGACCGGCTGCCAGTGGGACTACCTCCCGCACGACCTGCCGCCGCGCGGGGCGGTGTACTACTACTCAGGTTGAACTCGTACAGTCCGGCTGCGTGGTCACCAGGGTTCGATGATCAGGCCGGTCCCGGTGAGGCAGCCGTCGATCAGGTGGGGTCTAAACTGGATCTTCTTGAGCTTGCGTTTGACGATGCGGACGAGTCCACCGAGGTCGGTGGCGACGAAGTTGGCGATGGCGCGCTTGAGGAGCGACCACACGCCTTCGGCGGGGTTCAGTTCCGGTGCGTATGACGGCATCTGGAAGATCCGTAACCAGTCCTGGTGCTCCTCGGCGAATGCGGCGAGCTCCTTGGCCAGGTGGACGTTGAGATTGTCCCAGCACCACACGAGCGGGGCGTTCAGCTGCTGGTGGGCAGTGACGATCAGGTCCCGGTACTCGTGCCAGGCGAACGTCTTCGGCTCGCCCTTGCGGCCATGGTAGACGTGCAGCCGGTAGAAGAGGTGCGGGCGGCTGCCGGGCCGGAAGCAGACGGCGCCGGCGATGTTGACCCGGCCGTTTCCCCGGCCCGCACCCGCACCACCGGCCGTGCTCCTCGCGGTGCCCAAGTGCGGCCTTTCGGCGGTTTCAGCCCTTGGCCTGCCTCGTCCTCGAAGCAGATGTAGGCGACCAGGTCCGCCGCGGTCCTTTTAACCGCGGCCACACCTCGTCCTTCCACATCTTGATGGCCTCCTCGTCCCGCTCGATCGCCCGACGCACCGGGACCTGGCAGGACCAGCCGTGCCGTTTCAGCAGCTTGGCCACTCCCTGAACCGTGTAGACCTTGTGGAACAGCCTGCCGATCAGGGTCCTGATCCGGCCCAGCGTCCACCGCTGGTCATCACTGAAGCCATGAGCCAGCGGTCCCCGCTTCAGCTCCGCCTCCAGCCGATCCCACTCCCGCACCGACAGCCGCTCGCGGGACACGGCCCCTTCGACTTCAGCGCCGCCGCCCCGCCTTCGCACCAGGCCCTGCGCCACCCCCGGACCGTGCGCTCCGTGACCCGCAGATCTGCCGCGATCACCGTGGCCTCGGCCTTGCCCGAGTCGTCTGCACCGCAGTGATGCACGGTTTCGCCGACGCTGGCGGCCACCCGCGTCTCCTCGCGCGGCGACGCCGCCTATCCCGTCCCCGAGCGGGTTCTACGAGTCCACGGGCGACGCCGACCTGGGGTGCCGCCGACTGGCCGGGGATCAAAAAAACTAACTGATCAGTCCGGATTACTCACAGCGAAGATGCGACACAGCTTCTCACCCCACGCGCCCGGCTCGCCCACCCCACGCCCTTGCGCCGCGGACACTGACACCCACCACGGTGCAGTCGCGTAGCCCTCGGAAGGATCAGAAGTGCCGTTCTCAAGACAGCGCAGCTGAGTGGGGTGTACCGCTCCACGACAGCCGCACCGACTGCAGATACCACTCCACCGCAGTAAGCCCGCCCATCCTCAACAGCCCACCAGGGAAAAACCCCAACCTGACATGCCGTCACTGACACCAACCCACCGACACCAAACCGGCACATCGCACCGAGACACTCGCCACCGCATCTGCACTCGTACGAGTGAAGATGCTTCAGGGCTGCATGTGCACCCCTGGTCGATGGCGGCCTGAAGTCACGACCCCGGACGGCTCACCAAAGCCGTTGTCGCCGCGCAATGTAGGCCCCCGACTCGAAGAACGGAGAGGGCACGTCATGACCACCGTCGACAGCTCGATATTGAGCAGTCAGTTCTGGTTGCCCTGGTGGGATCGGTGACGGAGGAGCCAATGGCGAGCAGTGGTGTCACGGATCGTGTGATGTTCGACCTTCCGGATCTGTCGTTCCCCCTCACGGGCGCCTTCCCCCGTGATGACGCCCTTGACCTGGTGCGTGAGGTATGCGAGTGGAGTCACCTGCACGGGCTGGTAGGTCCGCGGGGGCGGGACCGAATGGAGACCTCCGGGATCCTGGATGTCGGGTTGGCGTTGACGGGAGGAGGGGAACAGGAGCGCGCGCTGCTGCTGATGCAGTGGTTCGTCTGGACGCTGGTGCTCGACGACCGGGTTGACGACGGGCAGTGGGCCGATGACGGCGTCCTGAAGCGGTTCGCGCAGCGGGCGCTGTGCGTTCTCCGTGGCCGGCATGATGCCGACGGCGCTGATGAGGACCCCATGCTGAAGGTCCTCGCGGAGGACCTTCTGCCGCGGACGCGTCGCCTGCTCGCCTCAGGTAAGGAAGCAGCCTTCGTCGGTCACGTGGGTCGTCACCTGGAAGCGCAGTGCCGGATGGTCGGCCATCGAGTGGGACAGGCGGACACGCTCGTGCTGACGCTGGAGGAATATCCGGCGTTCCGGGCCGATCTGTTCGGCGTGGACATCCTCTTCGACCTCATCGAGTTGGTGCACGAGCTGCAGCCGCCGAACACCGGCGTGCTGGGGGCCGGCGTCTCCCGATTGCGCGCTTGTGCCGGCGATGTCCTGGGCTGGGTGAACGACCTGTACTCCCTGGAGAAGGACCTGCTGCTGGGTGAGCACGCGAACTTGGTCAAGGTCGCCCACCGCCAGTGGGGCTGCTCCTGGCAGCAGGCTGTCGACGGGGTCCGTGACATGATCTGTGACCGGGTCTCGGCGTTCGAGAAGGAGAGATCGCAGCTCCCCGGGACGGGCGGGGAGGCGGCCGAGGTCCGGCGGCTCGCCGAGGTGCTGGCCGCAGCGATGGCTGACGTCCTGGCCTGGCACCAGACCTCCAGCCGCTACCACTGGCACGGCCGGCCCGTGGCGGCGGTCGACACCCGGCGCACTCCGCCGAGTCTGATGTGGACGCAGTTCGAGAGGGACCCTTTCCCCGTGTACGCGCGGCTGCGTGCGCATTTTCCCCTCATGCGCGATGAGCCCTTGGACGCATGGGTGGTCAGCCGTTACCGCGACGTCCGCGCCGCTCTGTGCGATCCGCGCTTCACCTCGGACAACTACTCCTGGCAGAGCGGTCCGATGGTGGGGCGCATCCTGCTGGAGATGAACGGCTCGGAACACACCGCGCACCGGGCGGTGATGTCCCCGGCCTTTCGTGGCCGTGCCCTGACCGCCCTGCGCGGGGCCGCCTTCGATGCTGCCGAGGAACTCGCCGGCCGGGCCGCTGAGGAGGTCCGCCTGCAGGGCAGCACCGACCTGGTCACCTCGTTCTGCCAGGGACTGCCTATCCGCGTCATGACGGCTGTCCTGGGCCTACCGGTCGACGACGCGCCGCGACTGCGGCCCTGGTACAACGCGGGCATGTCCTTCGTGGCCGACCACCGGCAGGACCCGGCCACCCTCCAGCGCGGCCTGGACGCCTCAAAAGCCCTTTTCGCCTACCTGGAACCGCATATCGACGCCCGGCGGGCCGAGCCCGGCGACGACCTCCTTTCGGCACTGTGCACGAGAGAGATCGACGGTCGGCTGCTGACCGACCGCGAGGTTCAGGGGACGTGCAGCCTTCTGCTGGCCGCCGGGGCCGACACCAGCGAGAAGGCCCTCGCTCTCTTCCTCACCAACCTCGTCGAACACCCCGATACGCAAACCGCCGTGGCGGACAGCCCGGACCTGCTGGAGGCAGCCTGGGCCGAGTCGCTACGCCGGGACCCGCCCACGCACGTCATCGTGCGCCAGACCGCTCAAGCCGTCGACCTACCCAGCGGCACCGTGCCGGCCGGCTCCACCGTCGCCTGCCTGCTGGCATCCGCCAACCGTGACCCCGAGTTCTTCTCGGACCCCGACCGTTTCGACGTCCACCGCCCCGAGCGGATAGACAGGGAATTCGCCGCTTCAGCCACCCACCTGGCCTTCGGCGCGGGCCGGCACTTCTGCCTCGGAGCCCACCTGGCCCGCCTTCTCGGCCAAACCGTCTCGGTCCTGCTCCGCCACTTGCCGGGACTGCAGTGGGCCGACGGCTTCACGCCCGTCCCACACGGGCTCATCAGCAGGACGACCCCCCACCTGAAGGTCACGGCCCGGCTATGACCCAGCACACCGATTCCTCCGATGAGCAACCACGGCGCCGCGGGTCGCAGGACTATCCCCAGGGCGTCTTCGCACACCGGATCACGACCGAACTCGACCGGCTCCTCACCCTGCAGGCTGACTGGGACGTCACGACCCAGCGCATCATCCGACGTCTGCACCCTGAGCCCGGCTGGGACTGCCTGGAGCTGGGCGCCGGAGCAGGATCCATCGCCCGCTGGCTGGCCGGTACCTGCTCCCATGGATGCACCACAGCCACCGACATCGACACCGGTTACCTGTCCGGCGACCTGCCCGGAAATCTGCACGTCCTGCGCCATGACGTCACCCGCGACGACTTCGCGCCGAGCAGCTTCGACCTCATCCATGCCCGGGCCCTGTTCGTCCACATCCCCGCCCGCCAGGAGATCCTGACCAAGGTCGCGCGCTGGCTCAGACCCGGTGGGTGGCTCGTCGTGGAGGACCCCGACGTCTTCCCCGCCCAGTCTTCACCCCACCCGCTCTTCCGCAAGGTCGCGCTCGCCGGCGCCGATCTCCTCAGCAGCACCCTGGGAACCGACTTGCGCTGGCCGAGGACCCAGCCCACCCCCCTCCTCCAGGCCGGACTCACCCAGCCCGGACTGCACATCGGTGTCGGGACCGTCGGTGACCACAGCCCGTCCCACCAGCTGTGGCAAGCCACCTTCAACCAGATCCGCCCCGCGCTCCTCGAACGGAACCTGCTCACTCCCGACGAGGCGGTAGAACTCGAAGTCCTCGTCACCTCCCCCACCTTTCTTGACGCCTGCCTGGCAACAGTTTCCGCATGGGCGCGACGTGCTTAGCCTCAACACCAGTGACTTAACTGGTCGTGGCTCTTGCTCTGGTTGCTGGGTTGATCGGGGCGGTGCGCCAGTGTGGAGCGATGGTGACGGCGTCTGCTGCGGAGCGGGTGGGCTGCGGCCAGGCGAAGTGCTCGTCTCGTTTGACCCCGAGTTGGACACCTTGCGCTTGACGACGCGAGGGTTGGAACGTTTGCAACGCCTCGCCGGATATCTGAACCGAATCAACGACTCAGGACACTAGGCGCCATGCCCCTTACCGGTGCTGTTGTTCAGGGGGTGTCGCCCGACCAGTTGAAGCGGCTCGGGTCGCCGGGGCGCGGGTCGTACAGCGCGCGGCCGCCGGGGAACTGCCCGAGCTCGGTGGGCAGGGCGACACCGGTGTCGATCTCATTCTGCGTCCAGCCGGTGACGTCCAGGAGCAGCCCGTCCAGCGGCCCGCCGACGAGTTCGACGTAGGTCTGCCCCGCCCTCGGGCTCGGATTAGGGTCGTCGTAACCGTGACCGTAGACCCGGCCGCGCAGCAGCTGCTCATCGTCGCCGTCCATGTCTTTCAGCGTTTCAGCCGCCACCGACAACGCCAGCGCCCGTCGCGGCGTCGGTCCGCTGACTGCGGCGTCGGTGGACTTCTGCCCGCAGTCGGCGCACACGGAGGTGCCAGGCCTCGCGCTCGGCCGCTTGTTGTGCGGCACGGCGACGTTCCTCCGCTCCGGGCGGCGGCCCGGCGGAGGCGATATCACCGCCCAGCCGCCCCCGTCTCGTATCTGGCCTCTTCGCCTCGGCTATCGCGCAGGGAAGAGGTGTCGTCGTCACAGGCCAGGATGCCCAAGGGGTCTGACGTGCAGGAATCAGCAGTGTCCGATTTGGGGGGGGCTCACACCTCCGGTCACACCTTCGGTCCCCCGCTCGGTGCAACCGCCCAGCCAACGGTTCAGCCAACCTTCGGTGCAACCCCCCAGTAAGGCGGGCGGGGCAGGGGTGGCTCCACACACCGGCATCGGCCGTTCCCACGCCTATCGCCGCTCGTGCAGACTGATGGGGCTCTCTGAAATTGGCTCTGTCCGCAGTTCCGTGAATCCCCAGGTCAGCGGCGGGAACGGGGGATCGTTTCAGCAGGGTGTTCCCTGCCATGGCGAGCAAGACGGTCGAGGATGTGCTGTTTCCCGGGATCGATGTGCGAGTGGAGCGCGTCAGCGACTCCCCCGGTGGCCTGGTGGTGGAGGCGATATCCACCGGTCGCCCGGGCCGGTGCCCGGACTGCCGAACACAGGCCAGGCGTGTGCACAGCTCGTACCAACGCACCCTGGCCGAGCGGCCGTTAGGATCCCGCCGGGTCGTGGTCCGGCTCCGGGGGCGCCGGTACTTCTGCGACCGCGGGAGTTGTTCCCGCAGGACGTTCGTCGAGCAGGTCGGCGGGCTGACCGAACGGCACCGCCGCTCCAGCGTCGGACTGGCGGGCTGGCTGCGGTCGATCGCGGTCGAGCTGGGTGGCCGTCCGGCCGCGCGGCTGTGCCGCCAACTGCGGCTGACCGCGGGCCGGACCCAGCTGCTGCGGCTGCTCAAGGCGCCGGCGGTGCCGGACCGCGCCCCTCGGGTGCTGGGGGTGGACGAGTTCGCCTTCCGCAAGGGCTGCACCTACGGCACCGTGCTGGTCGACGTCGAAGCTGGCCGGGTCGTGGACGTGCTGCCCGACCGTACCTCGGAGACGTTCGCGGTCTGGCTGGCCGAGCATCCCGGCGCCGAGATCATCTGCCGTGACCGGGCCACCGCCTACACCAAGGCGGTCAAGGAGTCCGCCCCGGATGCCTTGGAAGTTGCCGATCGATGGCACCTGCTGCAGAACCTGTCCGCCGCGGTGGAGAAGAGCTGCCACCAGCATCGCAACTGCCTGCGCAAACACAACGAAGAAGAGGAGACGGGGACCGACGTGCCGGGGCCGCCACCGATGCTGTTACCGCCCGCCGAACTGCCTCGCACCCAGATCATTGAGCGGACCCGCCACCGCTACGAGGATGTCCACCGCCTGCTGGAGAAGGGCTGGACGATCAGCGCCATCGCCCGGAGGCTGAACCTGAATCGCAAGACCGTGCGCCGCTTCCGCGACACCGACCTCGACCAGATGCTGGTCTCCGCCCGCGACCGACGGCCCAACGGTGTCCTGGAACCGTTCAAGGCCTACCTCAACGCCCGCTTCGCCCAAGCGCAGGGCCAGGTCAGCGGCACCCGTCTCTTCCTGGAGATCCGTGAACGTGGCTACCTCGGCAGCCGCCAGGTCGTCCGCAAGCACCTCGCCGCCCTGCGCGCGGGCACCGCCGAACCGGTCCGGGCCGACATCCCCGGCCCGCGGAAGATCACCTCCTGGATCATGCGCCCGCGCGACACGCTCACCGAGAGCCAGGAGGAGCGGCTGCTTCAGGTCCGGCTCGCCTGCCCGGACATCACCCGGGCCTGCGACCTCGCCCGCGCGTTCGCCGATCTGGTGCGTCACCAGCGCGGACACCTGCTGCCGCAGTGGATCCGCCAGACCGAGCAGGATGCTCCCAAGNCAGCGCGGACACCTGCTGCCGCAGTGGATCCGCCAGACCGAGCAGGATGCTCCCAAGCCGATGAGCGGATTCGCCGGCTTCCTCCGCCGGGACCTCGACGCCGTCACCGCCGGCCTCACCCTCCCCTGGAGTTCCGGAGCCGTCGAAGGACACGTAAACCGGGTGAAAACACTCAAGCGGGCCATGTATGGCCGAGCCTCGTTCGAACTCCTCCGGACTCGCATCCTCACGCAGCCATGACCTTCACGGAACTGCGGACAGAACCAGATTCAAATATCCCCATCAACCGGTCCTCCCCGTCACGACGCTGGAGGCAGTAAAGGAGCTCCGCCCGTACCGCTGCGGGGATGTCCCCGAGAGCGAACTGTGACCGGCCCGGTCGCTGGCTGTTCCCCACATTGGGCTGCCGCACAGCGGGCAGGGAGGGTATGCGGATCGCATCGAAGTCGGCCGGGTGACCGCGCCGTGCGCTGACGGCCCGGCATGCTTCGCAGCGGGATACCGGCGACTCGACCAACATGTCGCAGGCCGCCACCCGGCAGGGGAAAGCCCGGGTCCGCGGATTGTCGAGATCCGCAGTGAACAGCAGCGTGTCGGGATCCCACTCTCCCGCCCGCCACTGCGGGTCGAGCCGGTCGGTGAGCCAGGCCGTCCAGTCGGTCCGGGCGACCGGGCGCAAGGGCAGCTCGGCATAGTCGTGCGCGACGGTCATCGGCTTCCTCCGGCGGCTGCCACCAGAGCGACCGCTGCACGCAGATCGTCGTCGCTGGCGTGGAGGTAGACAGCCGTACTGGCCGCGGAGACGTGACCGAGCAGCGTCTGCACCACGTCAGGGTCGACTCCCGCACGGATCCAGGCGGTCGCCGCGGTGTGCCGCATCATGTGGGGCCGGGCCCGGAAGCCGCAACGGTCGCCGATCCGCTCGATGATCTGCTTGGCATTCGAATACGACATCGGCAACCCGACGTGTCGTGAGGCCAGATTCACGAACACGAAGTCGCATCCCGACGCCTGCTCGGCACCGTCGCGCTCGACGAGATGGTCCCGGTAAGCGTTCGCCACCCCCTTCTCGGCAGGAACATGCCGGTGCCTCCCGGATTTGGCGCGCGCACCATTGCTGTTGTTCTGGCGGGGCCTGACGTGCACGTGCGCCCCGGCGATCTGGCAGCCGAGGTGCTGGGAGTCAGGCAGGAAGTGCATGTCCTCCCGCCGCAGGCCAAGCGCCTCGCCGATGCGCAGGCCGGTCCCGAGGAACAGCATGAGCAGGAAGCGGTCGCGCGCGGTGCCGGCTGCCGAGAGGATCCGCTCGGCTTGTCCGGTGAGCAGGACGGCGGGTGGCAGCTCGATCTCGGCCGCTTTGAGGACACGGGCGTTGACGCGTCGGAACTGCCCGTCCTCGCCCTCATTGAAGCCCTTCGGCGTGTACTGGAGGAACTGGGGCTCACTGAGTACGGACGCGACCTCGGGAGCCACGTTGCCGGTGGCCGCGCACCAGCGCAGACACCCGCACGCGGGTACCCACCACAGCGTTGACCGTCTTACCCGTCGGCAGACGGTGGGTGCGAGGGTCCGGCGTCTGCTCGATGTGGAACTTGTAGCGCGCCATCTCGCCGAGTGACACGGTCTTCCAGTCGGCTCCGCGCCCGGAACACCAGTTCAGGAACCGCCCGACGCGGGGCGGATAGTTGCGCTGGGTCTGCGGCGAACGGTTCTTGGCACGCAGGTGGATGGAGTACTCAAGGCTCTCCGGATGGGCGATGTAGGTCTCCTCGTCAACGAGGAGCCAGGTGACCGCCCCGGTACTCGGGGAGATCGCCTTCACTGTTCTGAACATGCGGTGGTGCTCTCCTGCATCATCTGTAGCTCTCGTCCCTCACCGTATGTTCGGTAACAGTGAGGCACAGGGACGGCCTGCCACTGTGGCCCATGTGGCACGCAGTCTCGGAATGCATGCAGATAACCCGGGAAGTCGTGCTCGCCCGGGATGGCGAAGGCGTCGCCCAGGACGGGCAGTGGCGGGCGTCGGCTGGCAGCTGGCGCTCGGCGTACGACATCGTGGTGCTCGACGCGGCATCCAAGATCGACATTGACCACGTCGTGCCCCTGAAGGAAGCGTGGCGGTCCGGCGGCCCTCGCGAGCTACCACTGCACGTACGCGCGGGCCTGGATCTCGGTGAAGCACGCATACGACCTCACCACGGACCAGGACGAGCTTGCCGCGCTGACCGGCATGCTCAAAGCTGCAACTGACGCGCCTCGGCTCCTGGCGTACCATCAGCCCCCGGCGCGCCGGGGGCTGATTGGGTCGTACCGCCCGCCCGGCGTGACCGCGCGCGTCGCCGCCTGCGCCTGAGAAGCAGCTCCCGGCGCGCTGGCCTCGGCGGGCCGGAAGGCTCGCACGCCGCTGCCCCTGTGTCACTGGTGTGCCCTACCGCGGCATGGGGCGGCGAGCGCACGGCGGTGGTGGGCGATCACGGACCTGGGGCCGGTCAGGAGGCTGTCCGGGGTGAAGTGTGGCTGGGCGAGGTGGCGTTCGAGGGCGGGGAGGTAGTTTTCAGCGCACGGACGGGTGGGCGGAGTGGGCGTAGTGGTGGAGGTCGCCGTAGGGGAGCCAGGTTGCTGCGGCAAGGCGAGCCAGGAGGCGGTTGTTCGGGTAGAGCCGTAGGCACCGTCCGGCTTCCACCCAGGCCGGGGAGCCGGTGCGCGGTTCGGGGTCGAACCAGCGAGCGCCCAGGACCAGGCGGCCGGGCTGTGCGAGGCATGCGGCTACCGGCGCCGGACCGAGGCCCTGACAGGAGGCCGGCCTGATCGCGGCCGCCTGGTCCGCCGATCTGGACGACGCGGACGACGTCGCCGCCGTTGCCGCCCACGTCCGGCCGTCGGCCGACATCGCCACCGGCCAGGGCAAGTTCATGGAGCTGGTGGAGCCGGGCGAGCTGGCCTCGGAGCCGGTCGCGGCGGCGTCCGTGCTCGCCTTCTCCGCGCTCCAGGCGGTGGACGTTCGGCTGGGTCGGCGGTCAGGTTTTCGGCCGTAGTTTGCGCATTCACGTCAACATGCCGCTAGCAAGCGGAATTTTCATGTCCAATTCGCCAATTGGCAATCTCGTGTCGCCAGCCTCGCCCGAAGCGCGTCGATCATCAGGAATGCTTCTTCGAAAATGCGAGGTTTTACGTGCGAAGATGTCGTTACGCGTACCGAGGGTTAATCGCGGCGGCGGTTGGCGGCGTACTCACGCTGACCACCCTGACCGCCGCCCAAGCGGCGCCGGCACCGCTCACCGATCCGACCAAGGCGGCGGAGATTGCTGGGCACCTGGGCAACGAGCGCACGGCCGGCGTCTACTACCGGAACGAACGACTCGTTGTCGCGGTCACCGATGAGGCGGCGGCAGAAGCCGTGCGAAGCGCTGGGGCGGTAGCGGAGGTCGTCCCGCACAGCACGACCGAGCTCGAGGCTGTCAAAGCGAAACTGGATCAGCTGACAGGGATTCCCAACACTGCCTGGAGCATCGACCAGAGCAGCAACCGGGTAGACGTACAAATCTACGACGGGGTTTCCGACGCCGACAGGGCTCGAATTGAGAATTCCGTTTCCGCACATGAAGGTGCGGTCGAAATAACGGAACACTCTGGCAAGATCGAATCGAACGCCTACGCCATGCGCGGCGGCCTGGGTATAACAGCGGAAATAAACCCCGGCTGGATCACTACCTGCAGTGCCGGGTTCAACGTGCAGAACGCCAGCGGCAAGAAGTACATGATCACAGCCGGACATTGCATGGAGAACGGCGCTGTCAACTGGCGCCGTAGGAGCGGGGACATTCCTCTCGGAAGGGCCGTCGACTGGGCCTTTGGGAACGACACGGAGCAGTCCGACTACGGGGTAGTGGAGTACAGCAACAGCAACGTCACTCCGTACGGGACGATCCAGTACAAGGACGGCTCGGAAGGACAGATCTCACGCTCTGCCTCTGCGTTCGAGGGGGAGAAGGTGAAGCGCGTAGGGACCGTGAGTCAGGATCTGGTGGGCAAGGTGCTCGCGACGGACGTGACGGTCACCTACGACGATGGCATCACCCTCCGCCATATGGTCGAGGCGAGTAACTGCAGCATGTATGGCGACAGCGGAGGGCCCCTCTTCAGCGGCGAGACAGCCCTGGGCATCGATTCGGGCGGCAACTATGGCGACAAGCCCTGCGGAGACTCGGACTCCCAAGAGGATCGCGTCAGTTGGTACCAGCCGCTGTACACGGTGCTCCTCTGGGAAGGACTGAAGATCTATTAGGTCACGCACTATCCCTCGCCGCCTGCGGCATGGACGCAGATGCAGCAGGCGGCGCGGGAGGGGCGTGAGTGAACCCGGATGTGCCCGTGCGCGTCGAAGGTGTCGAGCGGGGCATCGCACGGCGTTGAGAATCTCCGCGTCATGTATTCAGTAGGGAATCCGTCGTCGCCCCTCAAAAAGAAAGAGGATTCCATGCATACGCGCACGAAGCGCCTCGTCAGCATGGGGCTGGCACCTCTCCTGAGCGCTTGCCTTCTTGTCGGCTGCGGCAATGATCAGAGTGCCGACGACGGCCGTGCGAATCATCAGTCGCCGCGGGAGCAGGAGGAGCGGGCCCGTCAGGTGGCCGACGCCTGGAGGGGATCCGCAGCCGCCGCTGCTTGGAGCCGGGGCTACTACCCGATGACCGACGTGGTGCAGAAGCCGGAATCCGGCTGGCACAGCACGGCGGATAAGCAGGCCTACGAGATGCAGAACTTCGTCCTGCATGGCAATCTGCCGACCTCCGCCCCCGGGCACGGGAAGGTGGACTGGGGAAACGGCAAGACTCTCACCCGCCCGTTGTGGGGGGCTGAGAAGGCGTATCAGTCGTTCGCCCGCAACCGCAGTGAAGGACCCCGGCTGACCGTGACGGGGGCGAGGCTCGGCACGACGACCATCATGACGAGCCGAGGCACGGCGTCCGTGCCCACTTGGCTCTTCACGCTGGAGGGCTACGACACCCCGCTCAAGCGTGTCGCCGTCGCTCCGTCAAAGCTTCCACGCTCGCCGATCGGACAAGCTCGGCAAGGGTCCGCAGACGGTCTCAGGGGTGTCGCCCGGCTGGCCGGAACGGCAATGGACGGCCGATCCATCACGGTGAAGGCCACACACGGTGCCTGCGATGACGGCCCCGTCGTCAAGGTGCTGGAGACAGGCGAGAGCGTCGTGCTGTACGCATCTGTCGCGGGGGCACGAAGCGGCCCCTGCAGCTCCGAGATGATCCAACAGAGCGTGGAGGTGCAGATACGGAAGCCGCTCGGTGACCGCATTCTCCTGGACGCCCTCAGCGGCCAGCCAGTGCCGCACGGAGATCCCGACGGGCTGTCACCCAGCTGGGCCTAAGGAGTCCTTGCAGAATGATCTTCGTGTGGCACGGTGGAGGGGTAGGTGACCTCGTTCCTCAGGGGGTGAGGGTGGCTCAGCCGAAGCCGTGGGAGATCAGTGATGAGCTGTGGGCGGTGATCGAGCCGCTCCTGCCCAGGCACGAACGCCGCTACCGGTATCCGGGCCGTAAGCGAATCGATGACCGCAAGACGCTGCAGGGGATCCTGTTCGTTCTCTACACGGGCATCCAGTGGGAGTTCCTGCCACAGGAGTTGGGCTTCGGCTCGGGGCCTACCTGCTGGCGGCGGCTGGCCGAGTGGCAGGCGGCCGGTGTCTGGGATGAGCTTCAGCGGGTCAGGCCGCTCAACACGCACCCGCGGGGTAGCGCACGTCTGCGGCTTGATCGGCGCCTGCAGGTCCGCGGCCGGGGCGCCGAGCATGGCTAGCGGGCAGCTCAGACCATGAACCAGCGCTGGATAGCCGCCCGCAGGTCGGCCAGCTCAGGTGGGTCGGGGCGGGGTGAGCCGCAGGCCCAGGCCACGTAGCCGTCAGGGCGGATCAGCAGGCCGGTGAGGCCAGCCGGGCCGCCCCGCGCGATGACGAGGTCGACGGCGTCCTGCCCTTCCGTCAGTGCTGTTGCCAGCGACTGATCCTCGGTCAAGTCGAGAAGCAACGGCCGGGCTCTCCAGGCGAGTTCGGCGAGCCGGACCTTCTCCGTCCCGGTGATCAGCTCCAGCTCCGGTGCGAAGTAGCCGACTGCGGGGTGGGGGTCGGTGATGCTCATGTCGTAGCGCACGTCGGTGCCCGCGGTGAGGTCGGCGAGGTGCTGGACGACGTGCTTTTGGGTGAGCAGCTCCGTGAAGAGTTCGCGTAGGGCGGTGGTATCGCTCCCCGGCGCGGTGAGCGCGGACTGCGCCTCCGCGTTGAGCACCATGCGGCGGGCGGCCTGACGGCGCTCGGTGTCGTAGGTGTCGAGCAGGCCCGGTGGGGCGGTGTCGCGCAGCGCCGCGGCGAGCTTCCAGCCGAGGTTGACGGCGTCCTGCATGCCGAGGTTCAGCCCGGGGCCACCGCCAGAGGTGTAGACGTGGGCGGCGTCGCCGACCAGAAAGACCCGGCGGTCGCGGAACCGGTCGGCGACCCGGGTGTTGCCGCCGGTCAGCCGTCGCAACACATGCGGGCCCGCTCCGTCCGGCGGGTTGAGCGGCAGGTCGACGCCGAGGACTCGCTGAACACTTGACTGCATTTCGGCCAGGGTCATCGCCTCGTCCGTGGCGGGCTGGTCCCACTCAGTGGTGCTGATTAGCGGCGGCTGGCCAGGGAACGGCGCGTAGGAGAAGCCGCCTTGGTCGGTGCGGTGGGGCAGGAAGGGCAGGACCGGCCCATGGCCGGGAATGGTGAGGGCGCCGTTGACCGGGTCGACCCAATCGGCCGGGACGATGGCGTGGGCGGTGCGGTTGGTGCGACGGTCGTAGCTGACGCCGGGGAAGGCGATCCCGGAGAGCTTGCGGATCACGCTGTGCGCGCCGTCTGCGCCGACCACGTAGCGGGCACGGAGCTGCTGGTCGCCGTCGGGGCCAGTGACGTCGAGGGTGACGGCGCCCTTGTCCTGGGTGACGGCGCTGACCCGGTGTCCGCGCCGTAAATCGACGCCGAGGGTATGGGCGCGCTCCTCCAGGACTTGGACGATGCGGTGCTGTGGAGCGGCCAGGCCGAAGACCGGGCTGGCGTCCAGCAGGCCGAGGTTGAGGCCCATGGCGGCGAACATGAAGTAGGCGGAGTTCGGCTGCGGGGGCTCCGGACTGCCGCTGAGCGGCTCGTACAGACCGCGATGGTCGACCAGGCGCACCACTTGGCCCAGCAGGCCGTTGGCCTTGGGTTCGGTGCTGGGGTGGAGGAGTTGCTCCAGCACGATCGGGCGGATGCCGGCCAGGCTCAGTTCGCAGGCCAGCATCAGCCCGTTCGGGCCGCCTCCCACGATGATCACGTCGGCTGTCACGGTCAGGTCTCCTTGGTGTGAACGGGTAAGGGGGCGCAGTAAGCGAGTTGGTCGCGGCCCTTCGCTACGGGACGGGCAGGCCAGCAGCGAGCTGCTCGAAAACCTGGGACAGGACCGCGCCGAGCGGCGCGGCTTCGTCGGCGCGCAGGCTGTGCTCGACGGCCACTGCGCTGCCGGCCGCGACCACGGCCGCGACCAGCTTCGGGTAGACGTCGCGTTCGGCGTCGGTGCCGGTGCACTGTGCGACGGCCTTGGCCAACTCCTGCTGGGCGGCGGCGTTGGCCTTGACAATCTCACCGGCCAGCGCGGGTTCGGCCAGCATCAGCCGCACCCCCTCGCGCCAACGCTCATTCTGCGGCGCGGAGTTGTCCTGCGGAACGAACTGGCCCAGGACGGCGTGGAGCAACGAGTCCCAGAGCGGTTCGCCGACTGGGCGGGCGAGCAGGTCGTCAGCGATGCGGAGCATCCGCTCCAGGTGGCTGGCGGCGATCGCCTCGGCCTTGCTGGCGAAGTAGTTGCGGAAGGTGCGGACGGAGACGTTGGCCTCGGCGGCGATCTGCTCGATGGTCACATCGGCCCAGCCGTTCAGGACGCAGAGCCGGATCGCCGCCTGACTCAGCGCGACCCTGGTCTGCCGCTTCTTGCGCTCGCGGAGTCCAAGCTGCCCGGTTATACGGGCCTCGTCTGCAGGTGCCATGCGAGTAGCGTAGAGAAAATCTTGCCGAGAAGGCAAGATTGCCAGGAAGGAAGTTTTTTGGACTGCCTGAGCGGGCTTCAACTCGCCGCCAACGTGGACGTCCTCGGCGTCGCCGCCGCAGTCATCTTCGCCAGGCTGGACGTACTGATCCTGACCGTGCGCCTGGCAACCCGGACAACCCTGGTGGCACCCCCGACTGCGAGACGACTCGCTCATAGAACGCGGCTTCCGCCTGTCCCCAGAAGGGCAGTACGACTTCTTCGAGATCAATCCGACGGGGCAGTTTCTGTTTCTGGAAGTGCATGACGAGAAGCTGGGAATCACGTCGGCGGTGGCCGATCTGCTTGCGACCCCCATTTCTGAGGCCCACAACGGCTCGACCTCTTAGGAGTGCTTTCAGAAAGCTGGGAGTTTGCGGGTGAGGACCATGCACTGAGCGAGTTGGAGGAACGCGTCGTGCATGTCGTCCCGGGACTCCCAGCGGACACGTAAGCGACGCGGGCCGTGGAGATGGGCGATGGCGGATTCGGCGACCCAGCGGACCCGGCCGAGCCCCGAGCCATGGGCCTGCCCGCGACGTGCGATCTTCGGGGTGATGTTCCGCTCGCGGAGCGGGCGGCGGTAAATGTCGTGGTCGTACCCGCGGTCGGCGTAAAGCGCACGCGGTTTGCGGCGGGGACGGCCCCGCTTGCCCCGTACCGGCGGCAGCCCATCGACCAGAGGCAGGAGCTGGGTGACGTCGTTGCGGTGGGCGCCGGTCAGTGACACCCGCAGCGGGATACCGTTCCCGTCGGTCAGGACATGGTGTTTCGAGCCCGGCCGTGCGCGGTCAACCGGACTCGGACCGACTTTTGGGCGGCTTCGCCCCCGCTTGGCCTGCACATGCGAGGCATCGATCGTGGCACGGGAGAAGTCCAGCCGGTCCGTCGCCCGCAACCGGTCCAACAGAACCTGTTGAAGCTCATCCCAGACACCGGCCACCTGCCACTCGGCCAGCCGCCGCCAGCAGGTAGGCCCCGAACCGATGCCCAACTCCTGCGGCAGGAACTCCCACTGGATGCCCGTGTAGAGAACGAACAGGATCCCCTGCAGCGTCTTGCGGTCATCGATCCGCTTACGGCCCGGATACCGGTAGCGGCGTTCGTGCCTGGGCAGGAGCGGCTCGATCACCGCCCACAGCTCATCACTGATCTCCCACGGCTTCGGCTGAGCCACCCTCACCCCCTGAGGAACGAGGTCACCTACCCCTCCACCGTGCCACACGAAGATCATTCTGCAAGGACTCCTAAGGGCAATTCTTCGGCTGGCCGAGCGTGCAGAGGGTCCAACGCGATCAGCAGCCGCCGGCCCGGCTTGCCTCGCGGCTGGACCCTCTGCCCGCTCGGCGGTGGAACGTGAAGGGTGTCAATATTCCGACCAGGCTGCTGAGCTGGGCGTTTCCTGTGGATGGTGAGGCAGTCGGGGTGGCAGGATGTGGTACTCGTTGAGCAGTCCGCCAAGTGCTTGGCGGCGCCTGACCGTGGCAGCGGGCAGGGGGATAACGTTCGGGTCGTCGGGTGCCCGTAGGCCGAGGCTGCGGTGGGACCGTCCCGCGTTGTAGTGCTCGGCGTACTGGGTGAGGACGGTGCGCAGGTGTCGTTCGCCGGTGATCAGGAGTCGGTCGGTGCACTCGGTACGGGCTGTGCGTATCCATCGTTCGGCGAACGCGTTGGACCGTGGGCTTTGTGGCGGTGTCGGGATGACGGCTGTGCCGTTGCCGGCGAGGACGGCGTCGAATGCGGCGGTGAACTTGCTGTCCCGGTCACGAATGAGGAACCGGAAGCACCCGGCCCTGTCGCCGAGGTCCATGAGCAGATTGCGGGCGAGTTGGGCGACCCATGCGCCGGTCGGGTGGGCGGTGACGCCCAGGACATGGACGCGCCGGGTGGCGATCTCCATGACGAAGAAGACATAGAGGCGCTTGAGGAAGACGGTCTCCACGTGCATGAAATCGCAGGCGAGCAGCGTGTGAGCCTGGGAGCGCAGGAAGGAGCGCCAGGTCTGCTGGGAGGCGCGCTGCGGTGCGGGCGGTGGACCGGAGCGGCGCAGGACGCGCCGGATCGTGGCGGCGGCGACCCGATGACCGAGCCGTCGCAGCTCACCTTGAATCCTGACGTACCCCCAGGTCGGGTTCTCTCGCGCCAAGCGCTGAATGGGCGCGACCGTCTCTTCCGGCAACGCTGGCCGACCGGGTCCGGCCGCCGTCTGGCGCCACTTCCAGCGCATCAAACGCCGGTGCCAGGTCAGCAGCGTGCCCGGAGTGACCAGCCGATAGCGGCGCGAGGCGGATGGCAGGTGCCGCGCGAGAGCGGAGAGCACGGCACGATCAGCCCATGAGAGCCGCGGCCGCTCGATCTGCCGACGCAGCACGGCGACCTCATGACGAAGCGCGAGGATCTCGGCGCTGTTCGCGGCGGTCGATCGGCCCAGCAAGAGCAAGCAGCCCAGTAGTCGACAGAAGATCAGGTAGAGCAGTCGCAGACCACAATCACTGATCATGCCCGTACTCGGGCGATCACAAAGCCCCAGGTCAACCACCGTACGGCAATAAAGACACCCTTCAGGTGGCGATCAGGACGGCGCTGGCCGCGAGCAGCAGCGGGCGCAGCCCGGCCTTGACGTAGCGCAGATGGAGGTCGGTGAAGCCAGCGTGCAGCACTGCCACGCCGAGGAGGAACAGCATGGCCGCATGTGCTTGCCGGTTCACAGCAGCACCGCCCCGATCAGAGCTGACACGAGGATGCGAGGGCGAAGGTGGCGGGGGCGAACCGCAGCGCGAAGCCGCGGCCGAACGTGCCGGCCTGCATGGCGAACAGCTTCAGGTCGACCATCGGTCCGACGACGAGGAACGCCAGCCGGGCGGTGAGCGGGAACTGGGACAGCGAGGCGGCCACGAACGCGTCGGCCTCGGAGCAGATCGACAGCACCACCGCGAGGATCGCCAGCGCCAGGATCGACACCATGGGGTTGCCGGCCGCCGTGTGCAGCCAGTTTGCCGGTAATGCGGCTTTGAGGGTGGCTGCGGCCATCGAGCCGACGACGAGGAAGCCGCCCGCGTGCATCACATCATGCCGTACGGATCCCCAGAACGCCGCCCCCTTGCCGAGGCCGTCGGTCGACGGGTGGGCCGGTGGGCGCAGCCAGTCGGTGCGGCCGAGCCGCTGCCACAGCCAGCCCATCGCGCACGCCACGAGCAGGCTTGCCACGAACCGGGCGAGCACCATGCGGGGTTCGTGGGGAAACGCGATGGCGGTGGTGGTCAGCACGATCGGGTCCCCGGCGCACGAGCGCCCCGGCCACCGGTACGGAGGCGCATTCGCAGCCGGGTAGGACCGCCCCGGCCATCCCGGCGGCCGGCACCGCCAGGGTGGGCCGCCTGGGTAGCGCGCGGGCGAAGAACGATGGCGGGACGCACACCGCGATGAGCGCCGACAGCAGTACACCCAGGACGAGGAAGGGCAGGGCCTGAAGGACCACCGCGACGAACACGGTCATCCAACTCTGCATCACCGGTGCGGACCATGCCTGGCGTACCGGTCCCTGCGCAGCGACGACGAGGACCAGGACCATGGTCAGGACGAGGGACGAGTTCAACCGCCGATCCCGCGGACGGTCCGCGTCTCGGTGGCCCACCCGGGCCGGAGCTTCTTCGGTGGTGGTCACGCCTGAGGTGCCTCCGGTACGGAAGGGCTTCGTGGGATGCCGTCCCTCCGTCTTCAGTACGTTGCTTCAGGCGCAACTTCTCAGTCTGATCATTGACTTTGGCCTCGAACGCAGTCGAATTTTGATGGCCTTCGGCGTCAACCGCAGTGTCTTGCGAGCACCGCCGTGCTCGGCGGTGCTCTGGCGGTGCGGTGAGAAGTGCTGGTGGGGGGGGTGGGGCTCAGGTGGTCTCGATGTGCGCTGCTGGGTCGGTCGAGAGTGCTTCGGTCGTCCCCCGAGGGTCGAGGACTTCGGCCGCGAAGTGGACGCCGGGTGGGATGCGGCCCTTGAGCAGCGCCTGCGCGGTAGCCGCCGTCAGGAAGCCGCTGAGCTCGTAGGAGTCTTCGGCGCGCAGCGTCAGGGTATGTGTGGGCGGGCCGTCCGTGGTGCCGGTCCACAGATGGAACTCCTGCCCGTACCAGGAGCCGTGGCGTCGCACGTCGTCGGCGGCGGCGGTCACGAGGTCCGTCGGGTCGGCGCTGCCCAGGGCCCAGGCCATGGCTAGTTCTTCGGGCAGCCGGTCACCGCCGAAGATCGTGTACCAGTTGACCTGGTCGATGCCGAGGGCGCGGGCCAGTCTCTCCGCCTCGGTGGACAGGAAGGGGAAGGCGTCCACCGGTTGGGGGAAGGCCACCAGGGAGAGGTCGCGCCGGGGTTCGAGTGTCCGCTGGCGGACGCCGCCCTCCCGCCAGGCGGCCGCGGGGGTGCCGTGTTCGGGGCCGTGGCTGAGCAGGACGTCACCCGCGGCGGCGGGAGTGAGGGACGCGACCCCGCCCAGGTAGGCGTCGAGGCGGACGGGATGGTCGGTGTCCGCGGCCAGGTGACGCGGCAGGAGCCCGGAAAGGCCCGGCAGCGCCCCGGCCGACAGGATCGCCGTCCGTCCGGCCGTGAGCCAGGCGCGCCAACCGCAGTCGGCCTGGAGGCGGATGGACACCGGATCGTCGCCCGCGGCGTCCACATAGTCAGCGCCGCCGCGCAGTGCGGCGCGGGCGACCGTGTCCAGGACGCGGTAGGAGGGGCCCGCGCAGTTGACGATCAGTCGGCAGCGGGCCGTGAAGAGGTCGAGGGAAGCGGGATCGTCGAGGTCGACGGCGAGTGCCTCGACCGGCGGGCCCGCGTGGTCGAGGGAGCGGACGAGGGCGGTGGCCCGCGCGGTGTCACGCCCCGCGACCAGCAGGGGGCCCGTGCCCGCCCGGTGCAGGCGGCGTACCACGGCGCTGCCGACGGCTCCGTAGCCGCCGAGCACGCCGATTGTCGTGATGGTGTTCATCGCGCGGTTTCCTCCGCTAGTCACTGGATGTATGTGAAAACGATAACTATTGTCATCTCGTCCGGTGGTGAATGCCGGGAATCAGCGAGGAGGAAGAGATGTACGACGTACTTGTGGTGGGCGGGGGTCCGGCCGGACTCAACGCGGCCCTGGTCTCGGGCCGCCAGTGTCGGCGGGTGCTGCTGGTGGACAGCGGAAGGCCGCGTAACGCTCCGGCCGCCGAGATGCACATGTTCCTCAGCCGCGACGGCTTCTCGCCCGTGGAACTGCGCAAGCTCGGACGGGAAGAGCTGTCGGCCTACCCCGGCGTGGAAATGGTGGAGGACGCCGTCACTTCCCTCGTGCCGACCGGCGGCGGCTTCGAGGCGACGCTCTCCGGGGGAGCGACGCACCGGGCTCGCAAGGTGGTCCTGGCCACCGGCCAGGTTGACCTCGTCGACGGGGTCGAGGGGCTCGCGGAGCGCTTCGGACGCGGAGTCTTCCACTGCCCGTTCTGCCACGGCTGGGAGACGCGCGGCAAGACGCTCGCCGTCATCGGTCGCGAACTGCCACAGGTCATGCTGGCGTTGTACGTCAAGGACCGGTTCAGCGACGACGTGGTGGTCTGCACGGACGGCCACCCCGTGCCCGAGCAGGCCGCGGACAAGCTCGCCGCCGCCGGTATCGAGGTCCGTGAGACGCCCCTGGCTCGTATCGAAGGCGAGGAGGACGCCCTGCGGCTGGTCTTCGCCGACGGCGAGGTGCTGGAACGCCAGGCCGTGTACCACCGGGCGCCCACCCGCCAGCACTCCGCCCTGGCCGAGCACCTGGGCTGCACGCTGTTGCCGGACGGCTGCGTACGGGTCGACGAGTTCCAGCGGACCTCTGTCGCCGGGGTGTACGCGGCCGGGGACACCGCCCGGATGGAGGCGTTGCCCGACGCGGTGACGTTCGTGATCGCCGGGGCGGCCGACGGTGCGCGAGCGGCCGTCTGGATCGACCAGGAACTGTTCCGGGAGGACGCCGGGCTCGGCGGCTGATGACACCCGTGGCGGGGGCCGGCCGACGCCGGCCCCCGGCCACGGCGCGGTCAGGGCTGATCGCCGGCCCCCTTGCGTACGGCAGCGGCGAGCCCCGCCACTGTCGGCCGCTCCAGGAAACGCCGGGGCGTCACTTGGGCCACCCCGTCCCGGGCCAGCGCCGCGAGCATCCGCACCGCCAGCAGCGAATCCCCGCCGAGGCCGAAGAAATCCGCCGCCCGGTCCTCCACGGAGCGGCCGAGCAGTGCGGTCCAGCGCCGGGCGATCTCCCGCTCTGTCTCGTCGCGTGGCGCGCCCGCCTCGTCGGCGGTGGCGGGAGCGGGCCCGGCCGGAACGGACAGCCGCCCGCCCCCGGCCCCCTCATCGGAAACGTCCAGGGCCTCCGGCAGTACGACCCGCGCGGACCAGCCCTCCTCGCCGACGAGGGACTCGACGGTGGTCATCACATCATCGAACATCCGGTCCACGTCCCGCGCTGCAAAGATCTCCTCCACCAGGGAGAAGACCACCACCAGCTCGTCCCGCAGCTCGAACAGCCGTACCTCCAGCGCCACCTGCGGGGTCCGCAGCTGCTGGTGGTGGCTCAGCAGGTCGATGGTACCCAGCGGTCCCGCGCTCCGGGGGACCTCGCTGCCGAGCGCGGCGTCCACCCCGAGGGTGCTCTGGAAGACGACGGGTGCCACCGGCCGCCGGGTGCCCCGCCTGCGGCCCAGTTCGCGGGAGACTTCCACCCCGGTCACCAGGTTGTGCGCCAGAGCGTCACTGACGTCCTGCTGGGTGCGGGCCGCCAGATCGGCGAAGACCGGGGACTCGGGCAGCTCCACCGGCATCAGCACCGTGGAGGAGAAGGCGCCCACCAGCCGTGGCACGTCCGGGTGGAGCGGGAGGCGGTTCAGCTGGAGGGTATTGAGCAGGAACCGCCGGTGTCCGCAGGCGCGCGCCACCGCGGCGGAGAAGGCCGTGAACATCGCGGCGGAGGGGGTCACACCGTGCCGGGCGCACTGTTCCCGCAGCGCCGCCCACCGCTCGGCGTCCAGTACGGCCTGCCGTGTGCCCATCAGCGTCGGCCGCACCTCGGCCGGATCGGCGGTAAGCGGCAACGCGGGCGGAAGGGGAAAGTCGTCGAGCCGGTCCCACCACCAGTCGCGGTCGGCCCGCCACTGCTCGGTCTCCGGGAGCCCTTCCAGGGTCGAGGCGTAGTCGCCGAAGTCGATCTCCAGCGGGGGGAGGACGGCGTTGTAGTCCGAGGCGAGGGCGAAGAGATCACGGTAGAACACCCCCGAAGACCAGCCGTCGATGATCAGAAGGCTGGTCGAGGAGTGCAACCGTGCTTTCCTTCCGGGCAGCAGCGTCAGTCGCATGTCGAGGCCGCAGCCGTGCGCCGGATCCGGGCCTTCGGTGCTCATCTCCCCTCGGATCGCGTCGAGTCGCGAGGCGATTTCGTTCTCGTCCATCTCTGTCAGGTCCGTCACCCGCAAGCGCGGCATGGCCTCGGGGTGGTCGAGCGGTAGGATCTTCTGCCGCCCGTCGGGCCGCACCCGCGCGCGCAGCACCGACTGGTGTTCGGCCAGCCGCTCCAGGGCGTCCTGGAGCGCTTCGCCGATCTCGTCGGGGTCGATGTCCAGCAGGCCGATGTCCACGTAGTGGTGGGCCGAGCGGTAGGACAGCTCCCATCCGCCCTGCTGGCCGACGAAGTACCCCTGCTGGAGCGGGAGAAGCGGGAAGGGCGCCTCGGGGTCGTCGCGCCGGTTCAGCTCCAGCGGCAGCGGGCGCAGCGACCCTGTCCCGGCGCTCCGCTCATGGATGAGGACGGCCAGGTGGGCGGCGCTGTGTTCGACACGGACGTCCGAGAGCGCCAGGGCCACGCCCAGCCGCTTGCGGATCAGGGCCGCCATGCGCACGGTCAGTACGGAGTCGCCGCCGAGGCTGAGGAAGGTCGCGTCTGCCGGGACGGAGGCCACATCGATCTCCAGTACGTCGGCCCACACCGCGCGGACGGCGTCGACGAGTGCGGCCGGCGCGGTGGCCTCGGCGGTGGCGGGGCTGGTGGTCAACGGAACGCTCCGATCTCGGTGGCGGTGGCAGGTGAAGGGACGGGGCGGTCCACGGCGTGGACTCGCACGGGACGGTCGGCCGCGGGGAGCCGGGTGGCGAGTACGGCCGAGACGCGGGCCGGGTCCGGGCGGTGGGCTCCGGTCCGGACCCGGCCTGCGAGCACCCGCTGCCCGGCGGTGGCCAGCGGGTGCCCGTCACCGGGGAGGGCGGGCAGTGGATCGAACCCGGCGGCGTCCAGCTGGTCCGTCCACTCCTCGGCGGTGAGGAACACCCGGTCCTGCCCGGCCCGCGGATCCGTGAACCAGCGCTCCTCGTCGGCGGCGGGCGACATGAGCAGATACATGGAGGTGAGTGCCTGGTAGTGCTCGCGGCAGGACTCGACGAGTACCAACAGGCCGTCAGGTTCGAGGAGTTCGCGGAGGCCCGCCAGGGCGCTGCCGATGTGGCGGGCGTTGTGCAGGACGTTGGCCGCCAGGATCACGTCCCGCGAACCCGCGGTCATCCCCTGGTCGGCCGGGGCCACGTTGATGTCCAAGACGGCGAACCGCAGTCCAGGGCGGCCCGCGAAGGCGGCTCGGGAGGAGCTGAGGAAGAAGCGCGACACGTCGGTGAACAGATAGTCGGTCTCGGTACCGGTGAGGGCGTCGAGCACGGGGGCGGTGGTCCCGCCCACCCCGGCGCCCACTTCCAGGATCCGCAGCGGTCCCGCCCCGCGGCGGGCCCGCGCCTCGCGGGCGACGAGCGCCGCCGCGGCGTGATTCGCCCACCGGCTCGGTACGTTGTCGCGGTAGTTGCCCTCGGCGGTGTCGGTCTCCCCGCCGGGGAAAAGCACACCCTGCAACCCCGTCTCGTCCCGCAGGAGCGCGGGAAGGCGGTCGGCCGCCGCGAGGAAGAAGCGCGTCATCGACGGCGGGTATCCCAGCCCCCGGCACGCCTCCTCCAGCGTGCGGCGGGCGCGTGCGTACTCCGCCCGGTCCGGCGCCACCAGATCCCGGTACCGGCCGGTTCGTGCGTCGTGGCCCAGCCGCTTTTCGGTGGCCAGCGTGGTGAGCCACCGCCGTACGATCCAGGCGTGCCGCGGGGCGGTGCCGAGCGCTTCCACCGCGTGTGCGGCGTCGTGTTCCCGGCCCTGGCGGAAGAGCCTCGCCCGGTCCAGTGTCCGGGCCATGGCCAGCAGCGCCACCTCGTCCAGCAGCCGGGTGAGCCGGGGCAGGGCCGTCAGGTCCCGCCCGGCCACGGAGGCGTCGCCCACGGCGATGACCTCGTCCACCGGGATGGGGTCCGGCGCCGCGCGGCGGGTGTCCCGCTGCCGCCCGGCAACCAGCAGGGTGCCACCCGATGTGCCGGGGACCCACTGCCAGGCGGCGGCCTCGGGCACCGTCTTCAGGGCAGCGGAGAGTAGTTGGTTCACGGTGCCATCTCCCCGATCTCGTCCTCGTCCGCGACGGTGATTCTGGGCGGCATGGTGCCCGGCGACATCCGTTGTACGTGGTCCCGCAGCACCTCCGGCAGCCTGCGGCGCACGAACGCCATCAGCGGTTCATGGGCCACCGGGTCCCATGCGACGGGTACGCCGGCGGTGGGTGGGGTTGCGGCGTACGCGCAGTCGGCCGGTGCGGCGACGGCGAGCATGTGCGGATCATCGGCGTCGAGGAGGACGGCGGCATCCAGGCCGTGCAACGCCCGGCGCAGGGCAAACGGCGTGACGGCCTCCGGAGCGTCGCTGAGCAGGGCGTTGGGTATCGACGACAAAATGGCCGGCCGCTCGCTCAGCGCGGCGCGCAGTGCCACCGGCAGCCCCTTGCCCTGGTGATCGGACCACCGGACCCGCCGTACCCCGTCGGCGCCGGGCACGGTCTGCGGTCGTACGCCGACATGCAGGACGAGGTCGTACCGGTAGCGGGTCAGTTCGGTGTTCAGCTCCATGGTGCGGGCGTGCACGCTCATCCGTACGGGCCTGCCGTGCGTCGCCACCATCGCCGTCACGGCTTCGGGGGCGAAGGACATTTCCTCGTCGGAGGCGATGGCGGCCTTCACCCGCACGTCGAAGGTGTCCGGGTCGGACTCGGGCGAACGGGTCCGCTCCAGCCAGGTGAAGTGGTCGGTGAGCAGCCCGGAGTGGCGGATATCGCCGACGATCACCGTGCCCGGGTCCGTGACCGCGCCCAGCGCCTCGTGCAGGACGGCCGCGAGGTAGTCGAGACTGGGGAAGCACTGGGTGACCGAGTTCAGCAGGACGCAGTCGGGGCGGACCTCCGCACCGAAGACGGCGTCCATCGCCCGCCGCACGTCCGCCGTCCCCGCCTCGTGGGCGGCGGCGCGGACGAACGCGGTGCCGGGCAGACCGGCTCGGCTCAGCCGGCCCACCGCGGCCGGCGCGACGTCGGTGCCCACGTAACCGTCCAGCCGCGCATGGAGGCGGTGGGCCAGCAGCCCGGTGCCGCAGCCCAGTTCCAGGATGCGGCGCGGCCGCTGGGACAGCACGAGGTCGACGGTGCGGTCCAGCCAGTCCCGCATGTGCTCGGTGGGGAGGGGCAGCCCGGTGTCCGACGCCCGCCAGCCGGACAGGTCCAGGTCGTCGGCGTGACGGCCCTGGGCGCCCTGGTACACCCAGTCGTAGACCTCGGCCCAATGGTCGAGGCATTCGTGCAGCAGCGACCCGGGGACGGGGCGCGCCGCTGTGGCGGACGGGTGCGGCCGAACCAGGATCCGGCCGTCCGGTGCGGCGCGCGCCCCGGCCACCCACGGGTGACCGGCGACGAGGGCAACTACCGGATCGACGGTCGCCTCAGTGGACATGGGTGTCCCTTCGCTTTGTTCGGTCATGACGTTCGTCCAGTGACGGTGGGAAGCGGATCAACCGGACCGTGGGGCACGAGCCGGCCGCCGCGCAGGTGCAGCACGTGGTCCGCGCGCTCCGCCACGGTGGGGTCGTGTGTGACCGCGAGCACAGCCATGCCATCGGCCCGGAGCCGGTCGAGCAGATCGAGCACGATCCGCACGGACGCCGCGTCGAGCGCCGAGGTGGGCTCGTCCAGCAGCAGGACGTCCGGGCGGGCGGCCAGGGCGCGCGCGAGCGCGGCCCGCTGCCGCTGGCCCCCGGACAGCCGGTGCGGGCGGTGGCCCGCCAGGTCCGCGGTGAGCCCGACGGCGGCCAGGAGTTCCGTCACGGTGGCGGCCGAGTCGGGTGCGTCGAGGCCGTGCAGCACCCGCAGCGGGCGGGCCACCGCACGGCCGATCCGATGCGCCGGGTTGAGTTCTCCGGCGGGATGCTGGCCTACGAGCTGGACGGCACGCAGCTCGTCTCGGCCGCGGCGGTGGGCCTCCGGCGCGAGCGCACGTCCGTGCAGCAGTACTTGGCCATTGGCGGCGGGGCGGCGACCGGCCAGGGCGTACAGCAGGCTGGTCTTGCCACTGCCGGAGGGGCCCAGCACCGTGGCCAACTGGCCCGGCACCAGGTTGAGATCGGCCCCCTTGATCAGCGATTCGCCGTCCGGCCGGATCACCCGGAGGCCCCGGGCGGCCAGCAGAGCGCCGTTGCCACGGGACTGCGGCTCCCCGATCCGTGGCCCGCTCCCGAGTGGCCCGGCGGGCACCGGAGCCGCGGTCGAGGGTGGTGACAGCCGCAGCTCGTGATCGGCGAGTTGGGAGACCAGTCCGGGGTCGTGGGTCACCAGGACGGTGCACCGGTCCGGTGCACCGCGCCGGGCGCGTACCACCTCGATCACCCGCTCTGCCGTGTCCCGGTCCATGGCGGAGGTGGGCTCGTCCAGCAGCAGGAGGCTCGGCCCGGCGGCCAGCGCACGGGCCAGCGCGACGCGCTGCGCCTGGCCGCCGGACAGCTCGCGCACCCGCCGATGCGCGAACTCCTCATCCAGGCCGAGGAGTTCCAGCGACTCGCGAACGAGCCGCGCCCGTTCCGTACGGGGCCCGGCCAACTCCTCGCCCACGATCCGTTCCACTCGCCAGCGCGGATGGAGTGCCAGGGCCGGGTCCTGGCCGACGTACCCGCAGTGGCCTCGCCGCCAGCGGCGGCCACCGGCTCCGGATGGGACCACATCGCCGTGCCAGCGCACCGTTCCCGCTGAGCGGCGCAGCCTCGCCGGGAGGGTGTCCATCAGCGCGTGCAGCAGTGTGCTCTTGCCCGCCCCGGATGGCCCGGTGATGGCGAGTACCTCCCCGGGGCCCACCCGTAGATCCGCGCTGTCCAACAGCACCGAGCCGTCCTCAGCACGGCACACCGTCAGGCCGCTGGCCTCCAGCAGGGCCGTGCCCTTCGCGGTCATGCCACACCCCCCATACGGCGGCCTGCGGCGCGGGCCGCCGAGGCCAGCAGCCAGGCGGTCAGGGCGAGTGGCACGGCAGGGGCGAGCAGCGCCGCGGGATTGAGCGACGCGCCCGGCAGGTTCTCGCTCAGCATCAAGGCCCAGTCCGGTGCGGGCGGCTGCGGACCGAGGCCGAGGACCGCGAGGGCGGTGGCCAGCTGGAGCGCGGTGACCAGCCGCAGTCCCGCGTCGGCCGCGATCAGGCCACTCATCGCCGGAAGGAGTTCACGCACCAGGACCGTCGGCGTCCGCTCGCCGCGTTCGATGGCGGACCGTACATAGCCGCTGTCCCGCACCTCCGCACACCGGGCCCCCACCACGCGCGCGGTCAGCGGCGCACCGCTGAGCACGGAGGCGACCACGACCGCCGTGGCACCGGGCAGCGCCACGGCCAGGACCAGGGCGAGGATCAGGGCGGGAACGGCCAGCAGCAGATCGCAGACCCAGCGCACGACCCGGCCCACCGCCGCCGCGCCCCACCCCGCGGCCAGTCCGAGGGCCACGCCGCACAGCAGTGCCGCGGCGGACGCGGCGAGTGAGACGGTGAGCAGCCGCGCGCCGCCGGAGACGACCCGGGAGAGTACGTCGCGCCCCAGCGCGTCGGCGCCAAGTGGCAGCCTGCTGGACGGGGGCGACCACGGGCCGGCCACCGGCCGCTCCGGATCGTACGGTGCGAGATGCCGCCCCAGCAGCACCAGGGCGACGAATGCCACCGCCGCGCCGGGCACGGCCAGGCCCCGGTCCAGCCGCATGCGGATCATGCTGCGCCACCCGCCGTCGCGACCGGGGCCACCGGGCGAGAACGGCCCGGCCGATGAGGGCCCGCCGGGTCCAGCAGATCTGCCATCGGCATGCCGAGCAGTACGACAAGAGCGGGTATCAGAGCAGCAGCCTGGACGACGGGGACGTCGCGCACGGCCACCGATGAGACCAGGAGACCGCCCATGCCCGGATAGCTGTATACCGTCTCCACCAGGGCGGTCCCGGCCGTCAGCCATCCGGTCATCAGCGCCAGCACCTGCACCGAGGGCACCAGCAGGAACGGCGCCACATGCCGGCACAGGACCAGCCACGCCGGCAGCCCCCGCGTCCGCGCGTCGGCGACGTGCGGCAGGCGCAGCACGTCGGTGAGCGCACCGCGCAGCAGGACGGTGGCGAAGGCCGCCGACGGCAGCGCCAGGGTCAGGGCGGGCAGAACCAGCGCCCGCGGCTGCGCCCAGGGTGAACTCCCGGGCGCAAGCGGCGACACGGCGGGCAGCCAGCCCAGCACTCCGGACATAACCGCGCCCAGCACGGCCGCGTACACGGCCTGCGGTACGGCGGCCAGTCCGGGCGCGAGCGTCCCGCCCCGGCCCCCGCGCAGAAACCCCACGGCCAGCGCGAGCGCGGTGAGCGCCACCGTGACGGTCAGCGTCGCGACGACGAGCGCGGCCGTCGCGGGCAGCCGCTCCGCAAGCAGACCGGCCACCGGCCTGCCGCTCGCCAGCGACTGGCCCAGATCGCCCCGGACCAGGTGCCCCAGCCACCGCAGATACCGGAAGGGCGCGGGCACATCCAGGCCGAGCCGCTCCCGCTCACGTGCCACGTCCTCCTCGGACGCCCGCCCCGTGCCCCGTACGTCCCCCACGTCGCCCGGCAGGATTTCGGTGGCGGCGAAGACCACGGCCGTGGCCGCGACGGCGAGCAGCGCGGTGCGGAGGAGAGCGCGCGGGATCATTTCGCCTTCCAGGCGCGGTCGATGAACATCCGCTGGAAGCCAGGCCCGTCGGGTAGGCCATGTACACCGGGCGCCGCCAGGTCCAGGCCGTCTCCGGTGCCCCACACCACGTATCCGCCGTCCCGCCACAGCTCCTTTTGGATACGCGCCAGCGCGGCGTTGCGTGCCCTGGAGTCCAGCGTCCCCATGGCCTGGGTGAAACCGGTGTCGAATGTCCGGCTGTGCCACACGGTCTCGTTGGTGGGGGAGTCGCTGAGCAGACCGACGCGCACCAGGTCGGCGAAGGAGATCCCGCCGTAGTAGCCGGTGTAGAAGTCCTTCTTGGCGTAGATCTTCGTCCAGTAGGTGTCCGCGGGCTCCACCTTGACCTCGGCATCAACGCCGATGTCCGCGAGCTGCTTGGCGTACAGGGTGGCCGCGGTGTCCATGCCCGGGTACGAGGTCGTGGTGTGCAGGGTGAGCTTCAGCCCGTGGGCGTGGCCGGCCTCCTTCAGCAGCCGTTTCGCGCGGGCCACGTCCCTGGTGCGCTGCTTGAGGTCCTTGGGGTACGACGGGTCGTAGGGGGTGGGCAGGTCGTTGGCGATCCGGCCGTAGCCGAGGAAGACGGTGTCGACCAGCGCCTTGCGGTCGGCGGCGAGCCGGAACGCTTCACGGACCTTGAGGTTGTCGAACGGCTTGGTGTCCAGCCGCATGATGAATGGGTATGCGGTGACGCCCTGACGGGTGACGACTCGCACCGGGGAGGAGGACTTGGCGCTTTTCACGGCGGCCGGGCTCACGCTGCCCGCGACATCCGCCTGGCCGGATGTCACGGCCGAGGCGCGGGCCTGTGGGTCGGCGACCGCGCGGATCTCGATGCGGTCCAGGTGCGGCCGCGTGCCCCACCATTCCTTGTTGCGGGTGAGGACGGCGGTCTGGGCGTCGGTCCCGGCCACTCGGTAGGGGCCCGAGCCGGGTCCGGGTTTGGAGAAGTCGGTGGTGCCGGCGGGCACCACGAAGCTGATGGATTCCAGGGCCTTGGGGGCCTCGGCCATCGGGGCGCGGGTGGCGAGCACGACGGTGTGGTCGTCGGGCGCGGTGGAGGACTTCAGGTCGAAGTCGGCCAGCCGTCCGTAGTTCTCGGCGGCCTTCTTGGCGATCCGGGTCAGTGAGTACAGCACGTCCTTGGCGCGTACCGGCCGTCCGTCGGTGAACTCGGCGTTCTCGCGCAGTCGGAACGTCCACCGGTCAAGGGCCTTGTTCGGCTTCCAGGACACGGCGAGCCGTGGCCGCGGCTCGCCGTTCGCCCCCGGGACCGTGAGCACGTCGTAGGTGAGGGCGAATCGCATGACGTCGGATTCGTTGCCGAGCCCGCCGTGCGGGTCGTCGCTCGTGGTGGCGGGGGAGCCCGCGACCACGTAGCGCAGGGTGCCGCCGTCGACGGGATGTGCGGAGGCGTCGTCGGGTGTGCCGGGCCCGGCGTCGGAGCCGCATCCGGCGAGCAGCAGGGACGCGGCAGAGGCGAAGGCGAGGAAGGCGGTCCGCGGCCCGCGTCTGGGCAGCGAGGAGTTGCGCATGGTTCGTCCGATCGAAGAGGCGGATGAGTCAGCGGGAGGCGAGGGCCGCGAGTGCCCGGTCCAGCAAGGAGACGATCGTTTTGACGGCGTTGCCGGTGAGCAGCGAGTAGTGGTGGCCCTCGACGACGGCCTCCTCGACGGGGCCCGCCGCATGGGGCCGCCAGCCGAGGGCGGGCAGGTCGGAGGCGTCGTCGACGCCCATGCCCACCGCCGCGTTGCGGGGGGACGGCTGGGAGGCCCGTACGAGCAGCAGCCGGGTATCCGGGTCGGACAGGTGTCCTGCGCGGTGGTCGCCCAGCGCGCGCAGATGTCGTTCGAAGACGGCCAGCCGTGTGTCGGCGGTGTCCCTCGGGCCGACCAGCCCGGCCCGGCGCATCCGCTCGGTGACCGTGGCGAGGAGTTCGCCGTGGGAGAGTTCGAGCAGGTCGTTCCCGCCGTCTGGCCCGAGCCCGAGGTCCGGGACGAGCTCCAGGCCGAGGAACGCCTCCAGCGAGTGCAGATAGCGGAGGGCGGCGATGGCGGTGTCCTCCCGGGGGTCGGCTCCGCCCAGCGGCCTGATCCGGTCCGGGGTATTGGAGTCGATCATCACGAGGAGGTCGGTGCGCTCCCCGCGTCGCTCCAGCGCGCAGGCCATCTCATGGGCCACGGTGCCGCCCATGGACCAGCCACCGAGCAGGTACGGCCCGTGCGGCTGGTAGGCGCGCACGGCCGACAGGTAGCGGTCGGCCATCGCCGGGATGTCCGCCGGGCCGGTGCCACCGGTCAGCGCGGGGTCGGTGAGGGCCACCAGCGGCCGACCGTCCTCGAGCAGCCGGGCGATGTCGCCGTAGCAGAGCACATCGCCGCCGGACGGATGCATGAGGAACAGTGGGCGGTCGCCGTCGCCGTCGCGCAGCAACAGTGCTGTCTCGCCCGGGTCCTGTCGAACCGTGGCCGCGGCCGGAAGCCGTGGCATGGCCGGACGTGGTTCGCGCGCCATGTCCCACGCCGAGGGATCGGTGGCCAGCCGTCCCACCGCAGCGATGTATCCGGCGAACGCCCGGTCCGCCTCGTCGGCGGGCAGCACGCTCTCCAGTACGTCCCACTGCATGAGCAATGCGCCGTGCTGCTCGATCACCTGGTGGTCCAGCCAGGTCTGCGGGGTGCTGCTCGCGCCGTACACGGGGGTGCCCGCCCAGTCCAGGTCGTGCCCGCCGGCCAGCGGTCCGGCCAGCCCCAGGGCGCTGGTGAAGACCACGGGCACGGATGCGGTGTGTCCCTCGCGCGAGGACTTCTCGGCCAGCAGGTCCAGGGCGGAGAACTCGCGGTGGTCCAGGTCGCGGAAGAGCGTGCGCTGGGCCTGGGTGGCGTCGTCGGCGAAGCTGCCGGGCCGGGAGCGGTCCACCTCGTGGAGCATCAGGGAGGTGAAGTCCCCGACCACCAGGTCGACATCCCGGTGCACCTCCGGCCGGTCGAACAGCGTCAGCGTGATGGCGAACCGCCCCTGCCCGGACCAGGCGGCGAGCGCGTCAGCGTACGCCGCGAGCAGGACCGCGGTGGGGGTGAGGCCGCGCCGCGCCGCCTCGGCCTTGAGCGCCTGCCACTGGTCGGGCTCCAGCCGGGCGCCGCGCCGGGCGAAGCGGGGCTGAGCCATGGGCGTGCCCGGTGTTTCCGACTGAGGATGGTGTACCGGGAGGTCCGGTGTGCCGGGCAGGGTGTCGAGTCTGGTCCGCCAGTAGGCGGCGGCCCGCTCCCGCGCCGGGCCCTGCGCGCGTTCCTCCAGGGCGGCGACGCAGTCGGCGAACGTCGTTCCGATGGCCGGGAGCCGCGCGCCGGGGTCCTCGTACAGGGTGCGCAGTTCGCGGTCCCAGATCAGGAAGCTGGCGGTGTCGCAGACGAGCACGTCCACGTTGAGGAAGAGCCGTACGACCCCGCCGGGCAGGCGGGCGGCGCGGATGTCGACCAGGGGCCACCGGCCGGGCCGGGGCTCGCGGTGGACCATGGTTTCCCTGATGCGGGCGAGCTTGTCGGCGCGTTCCTCGTTGCCGAGCCCGGAAAGGTCCCGCACGCGGATGCGGTAGCGGGGTACCCGGTCGAGAATCCTGTTGCGGCCCTCGGGTGTGACGATCGCGCGCAGCATCGGGTGGCGGGCGATCACGCGGTTCCAGGCGTCCTCGTAACGGGCCATGTCCAGACCGGGGCAGTCGTGTTCCAGATGGAACGAGCAGGGCACGTCCCCCAGCCGGTAGCCGCCCGAGCCGCCTACCCAGTACGCGTGCTGCACCCGAGTGAGCGGGAACTCCCGCGGCCCGTCGGCGTCGTGCTCGGTGTCGCGGTGGTGTTCCTCGCCGGAGCCCGCCGGACGCGGGGTGGGCGCCGGGGCCGCTCCGTCCGGCAGCAGCGCCGCCAGCGCGGCGACGGTCGGGTGCGACAGCAGGTCTTGGAGTCGCAGCTCGACGCCGTGCTCGTCGCGGAGCCGGGCCAGCATCCGGGTGGCCAGCAGGGAATGGCCGCCGAGGGTGAAGAAGTCCGCGTCCCGGTCGAGGACCGGGAACCCCAGCAGGTCCGACCACAGTCCGGCCATCGTCAGCTCCGGGCCGCCCCGGGGAGCTCTGCCGCTGTTCGCCCCGTCCCCCGGGGCGCCGTCCGCCGCGGGCCGGTGGCCCTCGGCCGGTGTGCCGGAGGTGCGCGTGTCCAGGTCGGCGGGGGAGACGGCTACCCATGCGGGTGCTCGGCCGCCGGTGGCCAGGGCGAGGAGCCGGTCCACGGAGCGCATGCCGTCCCGAAGGCCGATGGAGTGCCGTGCGGCCACGGTCCGTTCGCCCCCGTCCGGTCCGACCCGCCAGGCGTCCCAGGCGACGCTGATCCAGCGCGTACCACCGTTTGCCGCGCCCAGCTGCTCGGCCAGCGCGTCCAGATAGCGGTTGGCGGCGGCGTACGGCGCGATCCCCAGGCCGCCGACGACGGTCGTCGCCGACGACATCAGCAGGACGGTGGCGGGTCGCCTGTCCTCGGGCAACTCCTCCAGAGCCGCGCGCAGCGCCTCCGCGCCCGCGACCTTGGCGCGCGCGTGCGCCCGCACCACGTCCGGATCGACGGACCGCAGCGGCGCCACCTCCGCTGATGCCACCACCCCGGCGCCGTGCACGACGAGGGCGACACCGCCGTGTCGCTCGGCCACCTCCCGCAGCAGCGCCGCGGTGGCCGCCCTGTCACCGGCGTCGACCGCCCGTACCTCGACCTGGAGCCCGCGATCCGTCAGCCGTGCTACCGCGGCGGTCCGTTCCGCATCCCGGCTGTCCGGCGCGGGATCGGGCGCCAGCCCGGTGCGCCCGGTGACCACTACGCGCCACCCGGCCTCCGCCAGGTGTCCGGCCATGGCCAGGCCGACATCCCCCAGCCCGCCGATCAGCACGGCGGTGCCCGGTGCCGCACCGTCGCGTCCCTTGGGGGGACGGGGCTGCCACGGGGTCAGGGAGCGTATCCAGCGGTGTCCGCCGCGCAGTGCGGCCTCTATCCCGTTCCGTCCCCCGTACGACAGTTCCGCCGCCTCCTCGCATACGGCCCGTGCGCAGGCCGCGGGCCGCTCGTCGGACGGGAGGTCGAGGTTCCGCCAGCGCAGGCCGGGGAACTCCTGTGCCAGAACACGCGGGACGGCCGTGGCTGCCGCGCCGCCCGGATCGGGGTGGTCGGCGCTCTCCACCTGCTGGGCCGTGCGGCTGACGTGCAGCAGGCAGGCCCGGTCCGCCCACGGGGCGATGAGCCGGGCCAGTTCGGCGTGGCGCAGCACCCCGTCGGCCACCCGGTCGGTGGGGGTGGCGTCACCGTCGGACAGATCGAGCGCGATCACTCCAGCACAGGGAATCGAGGGGGCGGCGGCCACGTCGGCGGGGCTGATGGGCGATGCCCCGGCTGCGGCCAGTTCCGCGCGTACCGCGTCGACGACCGGATGGTCTTCCGGGCCGTCCACCAGCCAACGGCCCTCGAGCGACGGTGCGCCGTCCAGCGCCGGTGCGCGGCGCCACGAGGGCACGTGGAACGGCTCGTCCTCGTCCGGGCCGTCCAGTGCGTGCGTCACGGCAGCCTGTGGCGCGGGCGGATCGATCCACAGCCTGCGGCGTGCGAAGGGACGGCCCGGCAGGGCGACGCGCCGTCGACCGGGCCGGTGCAGGGCCTCGGGATCGAGCTGGGCGCCACGGGTCCACAGCTCGCCCGCTGCGGTCAGCAGCGCCGCCCGTTCACCGCCGCTTTCCTCCTGGCCGGGGAACGTGCTGAGGGTCGTGACGAGGTTCGGCGAGTGGTGGCGGCGGGCGAGGTGCAGCAGTCCGTCACCGGGCCCGGTCTGCACGACGATGGTGGGGCCATCCCCCAGCAGGGCCGTCAGCGCGTCGGAGAAGCGGACCGGGGACCGCAGATGGGACGCCCAGTGGTCCGCGCCGGGCGGGCTGTCGAGGTAGCGGCCGGTGAGCGTGGAGGCCAGGGGGATACGGGGCGCCCGCGCGTCCACCGTCGAGGCGGCGGCCCGCAGTTCGGGCAGGACAGGATCGACGAGCCGGGAGTGCGCGGCGGCAGCCAGACGCACACGCGCGACGCGCACTCCGTCGGCGGACAGCTGTGTCTCCACAGCCGTCACCGCGGCTTCTGGGCCGGAGACAACACAGGACTCCGGGGCGTTCACGGCGGCCAGGTCCAGCCCGGGATGGGCCGCCAGCAGGGCTGTGACGTCCTTCTCGGCGAACGGCACGGTGAGCATCGCCCCGCCCCCGGCAGTACGGGACATGCCCCGGGAGCGGACCTTCACCAACGCGGCGGCGTCGGCCGTGCTCAGGGCTCCGGCGACCACCGCGGCGGAATACTCGCCGACGCTGTGCCCTACCACCGCGTCCGGCCGCAGCCCCCACGCGTGCAGGACGCGCGCGGTGGCGAGGGAGACAGTGAACAGCGCCGGGAAGCCGTACGCGGGATCGTGGACGAGCCGTACGGCCTCCTCGTCATCACGGTCAGCCAGGAGCAGATCGGCCAACGGGGGAGCGCCGTCGCCGTCGAACAGGGCGGCGCACTCCTCGACGGTCTGGGCGAACACGGGCTCGTCCACCAGAAGTTCACGCCCCATCCCCGGGTACGGGGCGCCGCCCCCGGGGAAGGCCAGCACGATCCGGGGGACCGGGGCCGCCGCCGTACGGTGTTGTGCGGTCCGCAGGGCGCGGCCGTCGTCGGAGGGGTTGCCCGTGACGACCGCCGCGGCGCGGTGCGGCAACGGCGTACGACCGGTGTGCAGGGTGAACGAGGCGTCCGCCACCGGCAGGTCGCCCGCCGCGTCCAGGGCGTCCGCGGTCTGGGCCACGGTGCGTGCCAGGGCGTCGTCGCCGTGCGCGGACAGCATCATCAGCTGCGGTCGCGGATCGGGTTCGGCCGCCGGTCGCGGGGGTGCGCTGCCGAGCAGCACATGGCAGTTGGTGCCGCCTATGCCGAAGGAGCTGACGCCGGCGTAACGCGACCCGGGCCATTCCGTCGTCCGATCGACGACCGTGAACGGCGAATCGTCCAGCTCGAGGTCGGGATTGAGCGGTGTGGCGTCGAGGGTGGCCGGGAGGACTCCATGGTGCAGGGCGAGCACGGTCTTGGCGAATCCGGCGATCCCGGCAGCCGAGTTGGCGTGGCCGATGTTGCTCTTCACCGAGCCGAGAGCACACCAGGCGGGCCCATTTTGTCCGAACACCCGGCGCAGAGCAGTGAGTTCGACGAGATCGCCGAGCCGGGTCGCCGTGCCGTGCGCCTCCACGTAGCCCACCTGGTGTGGATCCAGGCCGGCCACGGTGAGCGCTTCGGAGATCACCCGGGCCTGGCCGCGCGGTGAGGGCGCGGTGAAACCGGTTTTGTCGGCGCCGTCATTGTTGACGGCGGAGCCGCACACCACCGCGAGCACCGGGTCACCGTCGGCGAGGGCATCTTCGAGACGGCGCAGGACGGCGACGCCCACGCCCTGCGTATGGACGATCCCGGTGCCGTCGGCGGAGAACGTGCGCACCCGCCCGTCGGCGGAGAAGATGCCGTCGGGCACGTGCAGATAGCCGTGCCCTTGAGGCACGATCAGGGAGATACCCCCGGCAAGCGCGGTGTCGCACTCGCCGGACAGCAGCGACTGCACGGCCAGGTGCACGGCGACCAGCGAGGTGGAGCAGGTGCTGCCGACCGCGACCGCCGGCCCGGTCAGGTCCAGGCGATGGGCCACGTGCAGCGGCAGATAGTCGGGCACGGTGGCCATGGCCGTCTGGAGGCTGCCGACCGGGTCCGTGGCCGCGACGTTGTAGCGGTGGGCGAGGTTGTGCATCAGATAGTCGCTGTGGGCCGAGCCAGCGAACACGCCGACGGCTCCCGCGCCGGTTCCGCCGCCGTGTCCGGCTCGTTCCAGGGCACGCGAGCACGCTTCCAGGAACAGCCGCTGCTGCGGGTCCATGAGGGCGGCCTCAAAGTCGCCGATCCCGAAGGGGACCGGGTCGAACCGGTCTTGGCTGTCGATGACCCCGCCAACCGGCACATACGCGGGATGAGTGCGCAGCCGCCGCGGCACGCCGCGGTCGGCCAGTTCACGTTCGGAGTGGCGGGTCAGGCCGTGGCGTGCGGAGACCAGCAGATCCCAGAATGCCTCGGTGTCGGGAGCGCCGGGGAACCGGCAATCCAGGGCGGTGACGGCGATGAGCGGCTCGCCGGAGCCGGAAGCGTCGCTCATCGGCCGACCTCGTGGGCCCGGGCACGGGCGGCGACGCGCGAGGAAAGGCGAGTCGATACGGGGGCCGTGGGGACGGCGGGCGTTTCCCCGCCCTCAGTACGGTCCGGGAGCCGAAGGCCGGTGATGTGGGTAGCGAGTGATGCCACCGTGGCGTGTTCGAACATGTCGGCGAGGGAGAGCCGGGGGGCGATGCTCTCGCGCAGCCTGCGATGAGTGAGGACGAGGGTGAGAGACGTCGCTCCCAGCGAGGTGAATGTGCTGCCTGCCTCCACCGGACCACCGGTCAGGTCGGCCAGGATCGTGGCGACCGCGTCCGTTACGGCAGGGTCGGCAACCGGAAGAATGTCCGTGGCGGTTTCGCGTGGCGGCGACGTCCGGCCGCTTGGGGAGGCGGAGCGGTCGGCTGTCGGCGCACTGGCAGTCGTGCCGGTGCCTTCCGGGACGACGGTGGGCGTCCGCAAGGCGATCTGTACCAGGCCGTCTGCGGGGAAACGTTCCTCCCATGCTGAGTCGCTGTCGGCGGTGATCTCCCGTATCCGCTCCAGCCAGCGCGCCGACGCGGCGAGTGCATCGGCCGGGGAGAGCCGTCCGGGCCGTACGACCAGCGCTGTCTCCAGCCCGAGCGCGGCCGCTTCCGCGACCGCCGAATCAGCCCATGCCATGGCGGGAGGGGCGGCCGACGGCGTGGCGGGAGTGGCCTGCGGGGGAGGCACCGTGGCCGGTGGCCCTTCGACCGTGGGCACCTCGTCGGTCCTGTAGGGGTTCTTGAGTGCCGCGTGGTCGATCTTGCCGTTGGCCGTGACGGGCAGTGCCTCAAGGACGACGAACCGGCTCGGGACCATGTAGTCGGGGAGCCGTTCGCGCAGCGCCTGGGTCAGTTCTTCGGTCGGCGGCGCGGCCTGCGACCCCTTCGGCGCCAGGTACGCCACCAGGCGCGGGCGGTCGTCCGGGCCGGGAACCGAGGACACGACGCATTGCCGGATGCCCGGGTGGCGGCTCAGAACCGCCTCAATCTCGCCCAGTTCGATGCGGTGCCCGCGGATCTTCACCTGACGGTCGGCGCGTCCCAGGAACTCGATGGTGCCGTCGGTGCGCCACTGTCCGAGGTCCCCGGTGCGGTACAGGCGCGTCCCCAGGACCGGATGGGGGGCGAAGCGTGCGGCACTCTGCTCCGGGTCCCCGATGTAGCCGCGGGCCAGTCCGTCGCCGCCGATGAACAGCTCGCCGGGTTCCCCGACGGGGCAGGGGCCGCCCCTCTCGTCGAGGATGTGGAAGGACTGGGCACGCAGGGCTCGGCCGTAGGGGATGCTGCGCCACTGGGGGGCGATATCGCCGACGGGGTAGGTGATGGACCAGATGGACGCCTCGGTGGCCCCGCCCAGACTCATGATGCGGGCCTGGGGGGCGAGTCGGCGCAGCCGGTCGGGAAGGGGCAGGGGTATCCAGTCGCCCGAGAGCATCACCAACCGCAGGTCGCCGAGGGCCGCCGTGGCCGCCTCCGGCTCGATTTCCGCGTACTCCACGAGCATTTCCAGGAGCGCGGGCGCGGTGTTCCAGACGGTGACGCCGTGGCGGTGGGCGAGTTCGAGCCAGTGCTGCGGATCGCGCTGCCGGGCGGGGTCGGGCAGGACCAGCGAACCGCCCGCGCCGAGCACACCGTAGATGTCGAAGACGGACAGGTCGAAGCTGAGCGCCGAGAGGGCCAGGACACGGTCCTCGGCCTCGATGCCGAAGCGATCGACCACGTCGTCGATGGTGGTGCGCGCGGCACGGTGCTGGATCTCCACGCCCTTGGGTGTGCCGCTGGAGCCCGAGGTGAAGATGACATAGGCCGTGCAATCCGAGGCTGGGCGCCCGGGTTCGTCCGGTCGGCCCGCCTCTTCCGCCTTCTGCCGGGCTCTGGGCCGTCCCGCCGCGGTGAGGCCGTGCACGGTGACGTCCTCGGGCCAGCCGGCCCGCACGCCCCGGCCGACGAGGGCGTGCCGTATCCCGGCCCGGGCGCAGGCCGCGGCGATGCGGGCCTGGGGCCAGGAAGGTTCGACGGGCAGGTAGCCCGCGCCGCAGGAGTTGACGGCCAGGACGGCGGCGACCTGGGCGGGACCCTTCTCACAGGCGACTGCGACCAGATCGCCGGGGCCCACGCCCTGCGCGGTGAGCAGGGCGGCGGTGGCGGCGGCGTTCTGGGCGAGACGGCCGTGTGTCGTCGTGCCACTGCCGCTGTGCAGGGCCGGGCGGTCGGGGTCCCGGCGGGCGGCGGCCGCGGCCGGGTCGTGCAGCAGCGGTCCCGCGTCGGGGAACGGGGTGACGTCGAGCGGGTCCTCCGAGAGAACGAACGGGTCCCATGCAACCCCCGGGTCCTTCCAGCCGGTCGCATCCGTCAGGCGGCGCAGGAGCCGTACGTAGGAGGCGAGCAAGGCGGGGACGTAGTCCGAGGGAAACGCGTCGTCGACGGCGTCCCAGGCGATCCGCAGGGCCCCGCCCTCGTCCCACACGATGTGGTCGAGCAGCACCTGCGGGGTCTGTGAGACGCCGAAGACCTCCTCACCGATCCACGCCGCCGAGGGGCCCTCATCCCCGGACAGCCCCACGCCGCTGGTGAAGACGATCGGGTAAGGCGGCGTTCCGCCGGTGTGACCGAGGTCCCGCAGGACCTCCACGCCCGAGACCGAGCGATGATCCAAGTCCTCCCAGAACCGGTGGTTGAGGTCAGCGGCGTATGCGGTGAACCCGGACCAGGAAGCGGGGTCGAAACGGGGCGTGGCCACCAGAGCCGTGGTGGTGAAGTCGCCCACGATCCGCTCGATGCCCTCGGGCTCGTCGGGACGGTCGAACAACGTGGTGTTGAGGCAGATCCGCTCTCCGGCGCCCCACCGGCCGAGGATGACGGCGAAGGCGGCCAGCAGCGCGGCGGTCGGGGTGACGCCGTGCTCGGAACATCGGGCCCGCAGCGCCTGCCACTCGGCGGCGGTGAGCCCGCCGGCGTGCCGGGTGAACCGGGGAGGTTCGATGGAGGCGGGATCGCGGAGTACCGGCAGTCGCGGCGAGGGCGGCAGGTCCGCCGCGCGCACCGCCCAGTAAGCCCTGTCCCGTTCGCGTCGGGCGGCCCATGCCGGGGAGGCGGCCTGCTCGCGGAGCAGGGTGGCGAAGTCGGTGGGAGGCTCCGGGAGTTGGTGAGCGGGGTTGGCGAGGAGCCGTCCCCACTGACGTATGAGCAGCATCCAGCCCGCCATGTCGGTGACCAGTACGTCGATGCCCACATGGAGGCGGGTGCGGCCGTCGGGCAGGAACGCCGCGTGCAGATCGAACAGCGGCCACTGTCCTGCGGGGCGCACCTGATGGGAACGCTCGTACCGCAGGGTGGCGAGTGTCTCGGCCACCTGGACCTGGGACGCGTCACGCAGGTCGGTGACACCGATACGGTACGGGCCGGGGAAGGGCAGGACACGCTGATGGCCGCGGTCATCCACGATCATGCGCAGCATCGGGTGGTGCTCGACGAGGCGGTTCCAGGCGGCCTCGAGCCGTGCCACGTCCTCGACCGGATCACCTGACGGGGGGAGGCGGTCGTATTCGTAGTAGTAGAAGGTGGCGACCCCGCCCAGGACGAATCCTTCCTCCCGGCCGACCAGGTAGGACTCCTGAATGGCGGTCAGAGGGAAAGGCTCCGCCGCCGGAGCCGGAGCCGGAGTTGGCGCCGTATCGCCGTGAGAGGTTTCTCCGCCGGTCCGCTCCGACAACCGTGCCGCGAGATCCTTCGCGGCCGCGTTTCCCAGGAAGGCGGTCAACGGGAGGTCGTGACCGGTGCGTTCGCGGATTCTGCGGCGCAACCGTACGGCGGTGAACGACTCCAGTCCCAGGGCCGTCAGCGGGGTCTCCGGAGCGATGTGGGCCGGTTGAGTGCCGAGGACCTCGGCGATGTAGTCGGTGACGTGCTCAAGTGCGGAGTCGGTACGTGCAGGCTGGCTCATCCGGTCTCCGTTGTCGCTAGAGAAGGGGGAAGTCCCCTGTTCCCGTAGAAGGAGGGGAGGGGGTACACCAGAGAAGCTAGATGAAAATGATTATCATATCAACCCTTGAACTCGGAACCTTCCGACGCCAAGGAAGCGACATACAGACCGAGATCGGGTTGACCGGCCGGGCGCAGGGACAGCCCGTGCTCGGCGAGTTCCCGGGCCAGCTCCGGTTCGTCCAGCACCCACCAGGCGTATTCCACCGTCACTTCGGACAGCGGTCGTCCCTGTCGCAGGGTGCGGTAGGTCATGTGCCAGGTGATCTGATGGTCGCCGCTGGGTTCGGCGCTCGCCCAGCCCTCGTAGGTGAGGTCGCCCATGGCGAGGTTCGCCATGAGGGACGGTGGGACGTGGGCGGGTGTGGTCGGCGGGGCGAGATTGAGGATCACGCGGCCCCCGGGGGCCAGGCGTGGGGCGACCCTTGCCCACAACTCCTGCCGCTGGCCCGGCGGGAGGTGTCCGATCATGTTCATGGCCAGCAAGGCGCGGATGCTGTCGGGGAGTGGGGTGTTCAGGGCGTCGCCCGAGTCCACGGTGACGCGTCGGCGTAGCCGCGCGTCCTCGTGGACCCGGGCGAGCAGGACCGCCCGCAGAGCCGGGGAGGGTTCGACGGCCAGGACCGGGGAGTCATCGGGGAGAGCGGCGCACGCGGCGCGGACGCCCCTCCCCGAACCGGCACCCAGATCGACAATCGTCCCCTCGACGGCATCGACACCTCCCAGCGCCTCGGCCAGTGAGGGGGCGAAGGCATCCCACGCATCAGCGATCATGATGTCGATGTACTCGGCTGACCGTTCGTAAGGGTCGTTCATCATCGGCTCCTCGTCGGAAAGCGATGGTGGATCAGTGTGAGGGGTGAACTGGACTCGGCCCGACCTCGCACGTGGTCCACCGCTCGGAGTCCGCCGAGTGTGCTGAGCTTCAGTGCGCCGGTAGGGGTTCGGCCTCGTGTGGACCGTGCTCGTGGTCACACGTCTCGTCGAGGCCGTAGGTCTCCCAGGCGGGGAAGGGGTCGTCCCAGGCCGACCAGCCTCGGGCGCCCAGCGCTTGCTCATCGTCGGTGAGCAGGCATGCTGACAGCGCGTGGTGCAGGGCGGCGGGGCGCAGGCCGGTGCCGATGAAGACGAGTTCCTGGCCGCGCTCGGCGGCTTCACCGGCCTCGCTGTGGCCGTCCCGTGCTCCGGAGGGCTCGAACCGGGCGACGGCGCCTGCCTGTGACCATAGTCCGGTTACCCGCGGGCGGGTGGCCAGCCAGAAGAAGCCTTTGGAGCGCAGGACGCTGCCGTAGGCCCCGGTGTCCAGGTCTGTGGCGACGAAGTCCCACAGCCGGGCGGGATGGAAGGGCCGGGTGGCCCGGAAGACGGTGCTGGAGATGCCGTATTCCTCGGTCTCCGGCACATGGTCG